>SLGS01000035.1 GCA_007136565.1 Clostridia bacterium
CTCCGATCCCCCTGCGCACGGGGAGATCGATGAGAGATACGACCCCGACGAGGATGACCGACGCGGACCCTCCGCGGCCGTGGTTGTGCTCCTCATATTGAGTCTCGCCGCGCTGGGCGTGGTGGGTTACGGTGGATACCTGGTTTACGACTGGTTGACGGTGCCCGATGTGGACGTACCACCGGTTACCGGTGAGCGGTTGTCGACAGCGGAGTCCATTCTCGAAGAACACGGGCTGAGCGCTGAGGTTGTGGCCTCCAGACACGACGATGACATCCCGGCCAACTACGTAATAGAACAACAACCCGGAGCCGATCGCCAGGTTAAGAGGGGACACACCGTCCTATTGACCATCAGCGAAGGCCCCGAATGGATCGAGGGCGGGGTGCCCGACGTCATCGGCATAAACCAACAGCAGGCGGAGGTCGCCCTGAGCAACGTCGGCCTGCGGTACACCATAGAGGAACGGCATCACGATGATATTCCGAGGGGCACCGTGATAGACCAGGTCCCCGAGCCCGAGGCCCGCGTTCAAAGGGGTAGCGAGATAGCCCTCGAGATTAGCCTGGGGCCGGAACCGCGTCCCTTTGCCCTCGGCGGATTCATCGGCAAGCGCGAGGCGACGGTAATTGCCGAGCTTTCGGCGGCGGATCTCGAGTTCAACATCGTGCGAGAGGCTGCCCATTTCCCCGAGGGCATCGTAACCTCCCAGGAACCGGCGGTGGGCAGCGAGGTAACGGCCGGTGATACGGTTACCCTGGTGGTGAGTCGCGGTACCGATGCTGATCCCAACCAGGAGACCATCCCCATTCGCCTGCCCCAGGAACCGGCGGAGCAGACCGTCAGGGTGGAGTTGATCGATCAACACGGGCAACGAGTCGCCTATCTGGATCGACTGGCGGGCGGCACTTCCCTGGATGTAACCGTTTACTGGTACGGTTCGGGTGGACGAGCCTTTGTCTACAGTGGCGGCACACTGCTCGAATCGATAATTTTCGACGAACCCGAAGAGGTGGAACCCGAACCGGACGAACCCGAGGATGATACGGAGCCGGACGAAGATGACGAACCCGAAGACGAGGTTCCCGACGAAGAGCCCGGGGAAGACGATCCTCCGGCCTAAACGGAAGGTGACGCCAAATCATGAGCTTCAATGAGATCTGGGAAGATCGCGGGCGGATATTGGTCGCCCCCTCCATGCTCTCCGCCGATCCACTGAATACCATCGAAGGCGCCAGGGTCTGCAACGAATCCGGGGCGGATCTGCTCCACGTAGACGTCATGGACGGACATTTCGTCCCCAACCTCGGGTTTGCGCCCGCGAGTGTTCGGGAACTCAAGCGTCGTTGCGATCTCCCCGTAGAGGTACATCTAATGGTGGAGTCCCCCGAGAACTTCGTTCGTATGTTCGCCGAAGCCGGAGCCGACCTGATCGTATTCCACCGCGAGACCACCCCGCATCCGCATCGCCTGCTCCACGAGATCCGCCAAATGGGGTTAAAGGGGGGGTTGGCCTTCACACCCTCGAGCTCGGTGGAGGATATCCCGTACGTCCTCGACGTATTGGACCTGGTCCTGGTCATGGGAGTCGATCCGGGTTTTTCGGGCGGAAGATTCGTACCGTCCACCGTCGACAAGGTGGCTCGGGTGCGCCAACTCATAGGCTCCAAGCCCGCGAGAATCGGAATCGATGGGGGCGTGGGTCCGGACACCATCGAGCCCCTGCGCGCCGCGGGCGCCGACTTCATCGTCTCCGGTTCCCACTTTTTCTCCGCCGATGACCCGCGCGCCGTCGTCGAAGAGATCAGGGGTAAGTAGCGACGCTACGTCGCGGGGAATGATGGCATTGATCCTTCGTGGCAATTGCGTCCGAGGAGTTTCTGGAGGGGAATGGGCCGACGCTTCTCGAGAGCGTCGGCCCATGGACGAAACCGGTTCGGGGCTATACGGCCTTAGTGACCTTGCCGGACCTCAAACAGCGGGTACAGACGTTGATACGAGATGTCCGACCCTCCCGCTCGACCCGAATCTTTTGAATATTTGGCTTGAAAGTTCTCTTCGAGTGATTTACGGCGTGGCTCACGGTGCTTCCGCTCACCCGCCCTTTTCCGCATACATCACAGCGCTTGGCCATGTTCTACGCCTCCAGCCGTTGAAGTTTTGCCCACTTTACGCTAGCTTAACTAACGGTATTGTATCAGGGGCGCCGTGGTCCGTCGAGCCGGTATCGACGAGGCCTCCCAAACCGGTCGAAACCGAGATCGCCCCGAGCCGAGGGGGACCCAAAATGAGTAGACACATCGACACTCGCCATGGTCGAATAACCATAACCGACAGAGTACTGCAGGACCTGGCGGGTATAGCCACGACGGAGTGTTACGGCGTCGCCGGCATGGCAACGAGGAACATCCAGGACGGGCTTTCCGCCATGCTGGGGCACGAAAGCCTCGGTCGCGGGGTTTCGGTTGCGCACGTCGGTCCCGACGAATCCCTCGACATCACCGTGAACATCGTGGTGGGTTACGGTGTCAACATAGGACAAGTCGCCCGAAATATCAGGAAGAAAGTACGCTACGTGGTCTCTCATTGCACCGAGTTCCCGGTGTCCCGGGTCAACGTAAACGTTCAGGGAGTGAAGGTGACTTCCCTCGATGAGTAGGAGATCCCCGATACGGACCAAGATCTTGACCGGACCCACATATTACGACATGTTGATCGGTGCCCTGGAGGCTCTCCGATCCGAGCGCGATGAGGTCAATCGCTTGAACGTTTATCCCGTACCCGACGGAGACACCGGTACGAACATGCTGCTGACCCTCGAATCGGCCATAAACCGGGTGGCGGATCCGTCCGCCCCCCTGGGAGAGCTGGCCGCCCAGGCATCCATGGGATCACTCATGGGAGCGCGGGGAAACTCAGGAGTGATCCTCTCGCAGTTCTTCCGCGGGATGGCGGCGAGCCTGGGGAAGAAGGATGTCGCCGACCCCGCGATGCTAACCGAGGCCTGTCAATCGGGTGTCCGGGCAGCCTATAGCGCCGTGATGCGCCCCGTGGAGGGTACGATACTGACCGTCGCCCGGGAGGCCGCCGAAGCCGCGGGCGTGGCCGCCAAAGACGGTGGCGATCTCGTCGACGTCCTGGAATGCGCCCTCAAGAAGGCCCGGGAAACGCTCCTGCGCACCCCGGAGATGCTGGATGTCCTGCGGGAAGCCGGAGTCGTCGACGCGGGAGGGCAGGGGTTGGTGCACATCTTCGAGGGGGCACTGGCGGTCTTGGGTGGTACACCGGTGGCGGTTTCACCCCGGCGGACCGCAGATGTTCCCGCGACAAGGGAATCTAGCGACGTAGAGTTGGACTTCCCCTTCGACCTGGTATTCCTCCTGGATACCGAAGATCCCCGCGCCGCCAGCACCGATAGCTGGGAGGGGTGGGGAGACAGCCTCGTTCTGGTGCGCGAGGGCGATTTAGTCAAGGTTCACATACACACGGATCGACCCGTTCCGGTGCTCAGCCAGGCCATGGAGATGGGCAACCTCATCGAGTGCGAAGTGCACAACATGCAAACGCAGGTGGCCCAAAATAAGGGCAACATTGCCGATGCGGCTCCGGTATTGGCGGAGGACGAAATCCCGACCGCATACGTCGCCGAGCCGGGTCCGCTGGCCTTCATTCCCATCGCCATGGGAGACGGCGTGATGGCGGTCTTCAGGAGCCTGGGAGCCGTGGAAGTTGTCCGGGGCGGCGCCACCATGAATCCCAGCACCGAAGATATCTTGCGCGCCATCGAGGAATCCGGTGCCCGCAGGCTGGTATTGCTTCCGAATAACTCCAATCTCATCCTGGCATGCGAACAGGCGCGCGACATGTCCGAGGCCGAAGTGGAGGTTCTACCCACGGTGACGGTAGCCCAGGGGTTGTCGGCCGCCATGGCGGCCGCCTCCGCCTGCAGTGACGCCGACGCCGACGCTATCCTGGATGCCATGCAGAACGCCATAAACGGAGTGTCCTCCGTGGAGATAACCTACGCCGTCGAAGACCGGAGTTTCTCCGGGATGCAGTTGAGCAGAGGGGACATCATCGGCTTCGTGGACTCGCAACTGACCGCGGTGGGATCATCGCCGGTGGACGTGTTGGTCGAGACCCTGGCATCCTTCGTCGATTCCTCCGCGGGAAGTGCGGCCATCCTGGTGGGGGCCGACGTGACTCCGGCGCAAGTCGAGGAATTGAGAACTCTACTCCACTCCAGTTTCGAGCACCTGGAATTCGACTTCTTGCCCGGCGGACAGGAGCATTACTACTTCGTGGCCGCGGTGCATTGATGGGTGTGCTCGGCTTGCCCGGTGAAATCCTCCGCGAGTCGCCGGACGTGCTCAAAGGAGTCGGACCCGCCAGATCCAAAGCCCTGGCCGATATCGGAATAAGTACGCTGGGCGACCTGGTCTTGCGCGTCCCACTGAGGTACGAGGACTGGAGACCAGTCTATCCCTTCGAGTCGGCCGCAACGAGAGAAAATGCCGCCATCGCCGGACGCATCCTGTCCACCGAGAAGCGGTGGGGATCCGTCCCCGGGACGCTCATAACGTTGATGTGCCGTGGACGCCGTGCCGAGGGGACCCTCTTCGGCCGGCGCGGCTTCGAATCGCAACTCGAAAAGGGAAAACCCCTGCTCGCCTTCGGCCGTTGGGAGATGGCGGGACCGAAAAAGATCCGCGCCGCCGGAATAGAAATCCAAAGCGTCGACGCCGGCGGGGGTAGGGTTAGACCGATATACGGGGCCAGCAAATCCATTTCCTCCAACATGATCGCCAAGAGCATAGTCGCCACCTTGGATCTCGAGACCGAGATGCCTCGCTTTCCCCGCGAGCTGCGGGAAATCACCGGTTATACCGGGGTGCGCGCCCTCCTCGAGGACCTTCATCGCCCGTCCCGGGTCGAGTCGGGAATTAACGCGATGCGCTGGATGGGTTTTTTGGAAATGTTGGTCTTTCAACTGGGGATCAATGGACCGAGGTCGGTCGCCGACCGTGGAATCGAACACCGGGGTTCGGGCCGACTCACCGGCCCCTTCCTCGATGGGCTCCCCTTTTCCCCGACGCCGGGGCAGCTGCGGGCCATGGCCAGCCTGGAGTCGGAACTGGCTTCGAGTGATCCCATGTACCACCTCGTTCAGGGGGACGTAGCCTCCGGCAAAACCATCGTGGCGATTTGGGCGACATTGCGCGCCGTGGAAAGCGGCGGAAGGGTAGTATGGATGGTTCCCACCCGCGTCCTGGCGGACCAACACCGGGATACCCTGCGCGGCTTCCTGGAACCGCTGGGTGTAACCGTCGAACGGTTCGCCTCGGACGACCCTCCCGTGGAATCCCAGGTGCTCGTGGGGACCCAGGCCGTGTTGAGCGGGAACCTCCCCGATCCGACACTGGTGGTGATAGATGAGCAACAGAGATTCGGCGTCCAACAACGGGGAATGCTCCAGGAGGTGGATCCTACTCCGGACGTCCTGCTGATATCCGCTACACCCATCCCGAGGACCATGGCCAGGTGCCTGTGGGGAGACCTGAAAGTCACTACCCTCGAATCCAGGCCGGACGCCCCGAGATCCGTGCGGACTTTCGTGGTGGATGGCTCGGAAAGGGAAAAGGTCTACGAGTTCGCCCGGCGCCAGGCAGCGGCTGGAATAGGAGTATTCGTGGTTTGCCCCAACATCTCCGACGACGGGGGAGGAACGGCTGGTGCCGCGGCGGAATCGGTCGCTCGCGTCCTGGTCGAAAGATATCCAGAGCTCGAAGTTCGGTGTATCCATGGCGCCGTCGACGACGATTGCCGGTCCGTTGCTTTGGCCCACTTTGCGCGGGGTGAGGTTGACATCCTGGTGTGTACTACCCTGGTGGGGGTGGGCATAGATATACCGCGCGCCCGCGTGATGGTGGTAGAGTGCGCGGAGCGTTTCGGTCTGACCGAGCTCCACCAGCTGAGGGGTCGCATAGGTAGGGACGGCCGCCGGGCGGGCTTTTTCGCCATTATCTCCGGTGAACAACACCGCCCAAGGATCGGAGAGCTGGAGCGTCTCGAAGATGGAATGTCCATCGCCAAGGCCGATCTCCGGCTTCGGGGCATGGGGGACTTCTTCTCCCGTAACCAGCACGGAGGACCACCGTTCGCGGTGTCCGACGTCGCAACTTCCCCCGGCGTAATCCGGCGGGCCTCGAACCTGTCCCGACGTATTCTATCGGGTGATCCCGAGTTGGCGAAACCCGACAACGCGGGGCTCCGATCCCTGCTGGAGGCTTCGCTGCCGGATGAGGACAACTGGATCCACGTGCGCTGATCCGGGATCCCCCCGCCAGACCGTGGAAGGAAGCCGGCCCGGAAGATAGAAGAGTTTGGGTAGATCATCGTCGAGGAGGTGAAGGCGCCCGTTTCTCGGGACGCCCGGATTCTGAACACCGATCGATTCAGAGGAGACCCTTACGCCGCCGAAGCCGGCCTGGCACCCTACGCCGCCCGATCCGCACAGACCCTGGGGCGTTTGTACGGGGATCATGACGCCGTAGATCCATACCGGACACCGTTTCAGCACGACCGGGACCGGATCATCTATTCCACGGCCTTTCGGAGACTTCAGTACAAGACCCAGGTCTACGTCGTGCACGAGGGGGACTATTACCGCACCCGGCTGACCCACAGCATCGAGGTGATGCAGCACTCCAGGACCCTCGCCCGTTCCCTGTCCCTCAACGAAGACCTCGTAGAGGCGATATCGTATGCCCACGACCTGGGACATCCACCGTTCGGTCACGCGGGGGAGGAGGCCCTCGACGAGATCATGCGAGAGGGCGGACAGAGATTCGAGCACAACCTTCAAAGCCTCCGAATAGTGGACGAACTGGAGATGCGCTACCCGGGGTTTAGTGGCCTGAACCTGTGCTTTGAAACCCGCGAGGGCATGGCGAGACACAGCACGCCGTACGACGATCCCGATCTACCGACGGAATTCTCCAAGCGCCTGAGGCCCGGACTCGAAACACAGATCGTGGATTTGGCCGATCAACTCGCCTACTGCACCCACGACCTGGACGACGCCATCACCGCCGGACTCCTCTCCGCTGGACAAGTCAGGGATTGCGAGATCCCCGTGGTCCGCGATGGTCGAAACCGGGCGGATCGGGAGGTGGCCGGGGTTTCGGACAGGATCGCGCGAGAAAATATGTGGATGCGACGGTTGGTGCGCCACCTCATCGAGGTCTTCAGCGTCGACGTCATCGAAACCACCAAGGCGAATCTCGACGCATGGGACGTGCAGACCCTCGACGACGTGGTAAACCGGGAGGAGATCACCGTCCGTCTATCCCCGGAGATGACTACGCAACTCGAAGATCTCAGGGAGTGGTTGTTCGACGCCGTGTACCCCCACCCGCGGGTGCTCAGGCAGGTCCAAAAGGGCCGCATGATACTTCGCCGCCTCTTCGACGCCTTCTGGGAAAGACCCCGGATGCTGCACCCCGCTACCTGGGAGAGATGGATGGCCGTCGAGGGCGATCAAGCGATGCAAAGGCGTGTTCTCTGCGATCACCTCGCCGGGATGACGGACAGGTACGCCATGGATGTTTATCAATCCCTTTTCGAACCCTACGAGCGCATCATGCACCGAAGCCTCTGATCCCGCGCTCACCGAGAATCCCGGGAACGTCTTCGACGCTAACCGCGACTCCGATTTATGTGAATTCCCCACTGGAATCGCCCGATTCCCCTTGCAATCCGAACGTGCGTGTTTAATACTAACTATTAGTATGTGGTTCTAATGGAAGGATGGGACGGAGGCGCGCCTTGAGCAAAGAACATCGTCGAAGCCAACTGCAGTCGGACCTGAAGCGGCATCCCTTCCTGACCGACGAAGAACTCTCCGAGAGATTCGGGGTCAGCATTCAAACGATACGGCTGGATCGATCCGTACTCGGCATACCCGACGTCAGAGAGCGCACGAGGATCCTCGCGGAGCGGAACTACGCCTCGGTAAGGGCCATAGGCCACGCGGAAATAGTCGGGGAATTGCTGGAGCTGGAACTTGGCAGATCCGGGACTTCCCTTCTCAACACCGATGACAGTATGGCCTTTTCCAAGACGCAGCTCGTCCGCAGCCACTTCATCTTCGCCCAGGCGGATTCTCTAGCCCTGGCGGTCATCGATTCGGACCACGCGGTGACGGGTCTGTCGAACGCCAAGTTCAAGCGACCGGTAACCGCCGGGGAGCGTCTCCTAGCCCGCGCCGAGGTCATCCGATCCCGCGACGAGGACGAATCCGTCGTCCTGGTGGAGACCACGGCCGGTGGGCACAAGGTCTTCCGAGGCAAGTTCGTGGTGGCTCAAAAGGCGGCAGTAGAGGATTTGAGGGCACCGGTATGAGGGTTCTTCTCGACGCCATGGGAGGCGACACGGGACCCGCCCCCTTCATCGACGCGGCCGCCAGTTTCCTGCGGCGGCATCCCGATGCGCAGGTGATCCTGGCCGGCGATCCCGACGCGATATGGCCGGAGTTGAACGGAGACAACGGGATCCCCAAGAGCCCCGGTCTCTCGGTGATGGATTGTTCCGAGGTGGTGTCCCCCGATGACGAACCGGTGCGGGCGATCCGGAATAAACCCGATTCCTCCATGGTCAGGGGGCTAAAGGCTGTCCGAGATGGCGACGCCGATTTCATGGTCAGTGCCGGTAATACCGGCGCCCTCATGTCCGGGGGCGTCATCA
>SLGS01000230.1 GCA_007136565.1 Clostridia bacterium
GCCGATGGTACTTGGGGGGCAACCCCCTGGAAGAGTAGGTCGCCGCCGGATACTATTTGAACACCCCCGTACCTCAAAGGTACGGGGGTGTCTTACGTTTATGGAGGATCTGTGATGACGTCCGGCGAATCACGCCGCTAAGCCTATGGCAATGAACCGGGGTGGAACTCGTGGCCTTCGACCGCTTTATAAGTCGCGCAGCTTCGCAGAGTCGGGTGATCGATCTCGAAGAGGGAGAACGATCCCGGGCGATTTTGCGATTTCAGATACCCCTGGGTATCACGGCGCTCATCATGGCCAGCACTTTCACCATCGTTAACGCCGGGTTGGCGAGGACCATCAGTCCTCAGGCTGCACTCGCCGCTTTTGCCCTGGCTCAAAGCGTGACGAATCTCTTCGCTTCACCCCTCTGGAGTACCCGGAACATGATGGTGGCGCTCGGTACCGACAGGGTCAGCATGCACAATGCCATCGTGGCCACGTTGGGATCTGCCTTCCTCGTTACAGTATGGATAGCTTCTCTCGGCTACACTCCCCTTGGGGAATTCATTTACGCGCGCATCTTCGGTGCACCCGCCCATCTTCTCCCCGATATCATGGATGTTGTGCGCCTATGCATCCTTCTGCCGGCGATTTATGGACTGCGGGGATGGGGCCAGGCGGTCATCCTATTACACCGCCGTACCCCCCTACTGGTATTCGCCATGCTGATAAGATTGGCACTGATGATACCAATGGCTTTCTATCTTCCACGAACGGGCTTTTTCAGCCCCACGGGTGTGGGAGGTGCGATATGGGTCTTTGGAATGTGCTTCGAGGCCATTTCGTGTGCACTTTTCGCCCGACGGCTCAACCGGACGTATCCCGACGTCATACCGGCCCCCGTCAGTCCGTCGGCTTCTACATCCTTGCGGGAATCGGTGAAATTCTTGCTACCCCTAATAGCCCACGCTCTACTGAGTTCCTCCACATTTCCCGCCATCAATGCCGCCCTGGCCCGCAGCACCAGTCCGGAACTGAGTTTGGCCAGCTTCCAGGTCGCCTGGAGCCTCGCCTTCTTATTCGTCGCCTTCGTCCATCCCAACATGGGCCAGACCGTGATGGTCTTCTTGGAGAGTGGCCGTTGGTGGCGTAGTCTACGGCGAGTTGGTTATTGGATCATCGGGTTGGATTCCCTCGCGATGGCACTAACCGCCCTAACCGGGGCGGCTGCTTGGATACTGGTGGGTTTGATGGGTATAGATCCGAGCCTGATGGGTGTGGTCCGCGTCATCCTTCTCTTAACCGTGAGTTCCGTAATCCTCGGCGGTTTGGTGGACATGTGGGTCGGTGTGGCGATGAAGTCCAGGCGGACGGGAATCGTCGGAATCGCCAAGGGTGCGGACGTTCTAATCGTAATTTTGGTGGCTTTTGGGGCCGTATCCATTCGGCCCGATATCGGTGGTATCATCGCACCCATCGCCCTGGGATTGGGGCTGGCCGCCAATCTCTTGATCCTATACAAGATGGTACCCATCGAGGTGCCGGAGACCAGAAAGCCGCGGTGAAGATCGCCCGGGAGGAAAGCCTTTCGAAATCGTAGAAAGGTACTATCATCGAAAAGCCGCACTCGCCTGGAGATCCCCGGGATCTTCGGGCATTATCCGGACAGGGATAGAGGGATATTGATCGATGGACGTAGATGAGATTGGATCCGAGGTACTCTCCGGACCGGAGGGAGGCTCGACCATCCGAAGGCGTGGGTTTTTCGTGTCCTTCGAGGGTGCCGAGTGTTCCGGCAAGAGCACCCAGGCGCAGATCCTGGCTACCTGGCTGAGAAGCCAGGGCTACAGTGTCGTTAGGACCCGCGAGCCCGGGGGAACGGATCTGGGCGAAGCCGTACGCGACATACTCTTGGCGCACGCTTCCCAAATGAATCCCACAACCGAGTCTCTGCTTTTCGCCGCTGCGCGATCGGAACTCGTGCACGAGGTCATTGCACCCGCCCTCGATCGAGGGGAAGTCGTCATATGTGATCGGTATATCGATTCCAGCCTCGCTTACCAGGGCTTCGGTCTCGGTTTACCCGCGACCCAGATCATGGCCATTAATGGATCGGCCATCGAAAAGGCGATGCCCGAACTCACGGTGCTCCTGGGTTACGGATCGGACTTGGAATCATCCGGGCAAGTGGACGGACCTGATAGAATAGAAATGAGGGACGATGAATTTCATCGGCGCGTTCGGCGGGGCTACGCGTACCTGGCCGACCGCTACCCCGAGCGAATAGTATCCGTGGATACGGCTCAGGGGATCGAAGCGACGGCCATGGAGATACGAGAAATCGTCATCGCCCGACTCTCCGGCAATGCTCGGGGATAGCCATTTGTTACGGAAGCGAGGTGCAGAAGATCATGAAACTGGTCGTTACGGTAATTCAGGATAAGGATGCGCCTGATCTACTACAGGCCTTGGTGGATGCCGGCTATCGCGCGACGAAGCTATCCAGTACCGGTGGCTTCCTACGCGAAGGGAACACCACCCTGCTGATTGGATGCGAAAGCGGTGCCGTCGGAGAAGTCCTGGACACGGTCAAGCAGGTGTGCAGGACCAGGGAACAGACGGTTACCCCGCTGACTCCCATAAGCGGCAGCACGGGAGAATCGTACGTCCCCTATCCGGTCGAGGTCACCGTCGGCGGAGCAACCGTTTTTGTGCTCGATGTCGAGAGATTCGTCCAAGTCTAGACGGTGAGGGACCCGGATGGCAGAAGAGCACGCTCAGCCTTCGGCCGCAAAGCGGCTCGAGGTGGAACAACCCATCGCTTACAGGATGCTCCGGCGGATTCTCGATCGCGGCCGAGCCAGTCCAGCCTATCTTTTTTCCGGGCCTAGAAAACTGGGTCGCCTGTCCGCTGCACTTTGGTTTGCGCAGGGACTCGTGTGCGAGGGAAATGGTGAGTTTTCTGCACCGTGTGGGAGGTGCAAGCAATGCCTCCCCGGGCACGAAGCACACCCGGACATCAACCTCATTTCCCGCCTCGCGGGAAAGTCCACCCTGGGTATAGAAGACGTGCGCGGTCGGGTGCGCGAGCCCTTGAGCCGGCGATCCTTCGCCGGCGGCAGGAAGGTAGTAATCATCCCCGAGGCGGAGCGCCTTACGCCCCACGCTCAAAACGCCCTTCTCAAGACGCTAGAGGATCCCCTCGGCGAGTCGGTGATAATCCTGCTGTCCCCGGGGCCCGGCTACATGCTCCCCACCGTCAGATCCCGCGCCGTGGGTATACCGTTTAGAAACCCCGGGTTGGACGCCTTTGTACGCCGTCTCCCCGAGGATGCCGGGATGCGCGACGACCTGAAGGAGATCTTCGCTCTCTCGGGTGGCGACGTGGGAATGGCCGAGGAAATGCTCACGGATATGGGCTCGGGGGAGTGGAAGACGATGGAAACACTGGTGGAATCCATCCTGGAAGACGGCCTATCCCCCGCCGAAATATCCGCCAAGGCGGAGAGCCTGGGGTCCGATCAGGACAGGTCGGAGGATTATCTCGACACCATAGCACTCTTGCTGCGTCGCCGACTGGTTTCGGGCAGAGTGTCCCCCCGTAGATACGCTGAGGCCGTCGACGGCCTCACTCGAACGGGCGAAATGCTTCGAGCCAATGCCAATCGGCGCCTGGCGTGGGAGGTATGTCTCATCAAGTTGCGGGAATCGCTCGCCTGAACCTATAATGTCCTAAACTGCCGCGAGTGCGGCGCAAGGAGGAAAATCCATGCCCGAAGTGGTTGGGATTCGCTTCAAGAGGGCATCTAAGGTATACTCTTTCGACCCCGCGGGGAATGATCTGGACGTGGGGGACATGGTCGTGGTGGAGACATCTCGGGGCCAGGCCCTGGGAAAGGTAATCGCCCGTGCGCGCAATGTGCCGGAGGATGAATTGGTTACACCCCTCAGGCCCGTATTGCGCCCTGCTACCGAGGAGGATTACGATCGCGCATCGGAAAATGAAGAGCGCGCCCTCAAAGCCCGCGAGGTATGTGAACAGAAGGTCGCCGAGCACGGGCTCGAGATGCAGGTCGTCGATGCCGAGTACGCCTTCGACGGCAATCAACTCGTATTCTACTTCACGGCCGATGGGCGCGTCGATTTCCGGGAGTTGGTCCGCGATCTCGCCGCAACTTTTCACACTCGGATCGAACTAAGGCAAATCGGCGTCCGCGACGAGGCGAAGATGATCGGCGGAATAGGGCCATGCGGTCGAATATGTTGTTGCGCCAGCTTTCTCTCGGAGTTTTCGCCTATTTCCATAAGAATGGCCAAGCGGCAGAACCTGTCGCTCAACCCGGCGAAGATTTCCGGACTTTGCGGGCGATTGATGTGCTGTTTGCAGTTCGAAGATTGCACGTATAAGAAGATGCAATCAGATGTGTATAAGCCGGGAACCAGGGTTATGACCGAGGACGGCTCGGGCAAGGTAGTTCGCACCAGCGCCCTCGAAGGTAAGGTCCAGGTCCGCATGGATGACGACGAAATGATTACCTACGACGCGGACGATGTGGAGCGTCCCCGCAACCAGTAGGCCTGTAGCATTCGACGATATGCGGTTCGTCAAGAGAGGGGCCTCCGGGCACCTCTCTTAATTGATGGGAGTGTAACTATGTCTTGCGAGGGTGGAGGGGGAGCGGGGAATCTATACGTGGTCGCCACGCCCATAGGGAATCTCGAGGATCTTACTCCCAGGGCCGAAAGGGTCCTCGGTATGGTGGATATCGTCGCAGCCGAGGATACCCGGTTGACGGGCAGGTTGCTAAAGCATTTTGAAATCGAAGCCCGGGAACTGACGAGCTTCCACGAGCACAATGAAGAGTCTCGTTCCCCGGAGTTGGCCGACAGGATCGCCTCGGGAGAGAGCGTGGCGTTGGTGACCGACGCGGGAACGCCCGGTATATCGGACCCGGGGTTCCGCCTGGTCCGCGAATGCAGGCGAAGGGATATTCGGATACTGGCCGTACCGGGTCCGTGTGCCGCCGTGGCGGCTCTTTCGGTTAGCGGCATGCCAACGGATCGGTTCGCATTCCTGGGGTTCCCTCCCCGGGGTAACGCGCTCGTCGAATGGTTGGATAGCCATCTCGCGATGGAAATGACCCTGGTGTTTTACGAGGGTCCTTCCAGGATACTCCACCTACTTCGTACCCTCGTTGAGCTGGCCCCGGACTCACCCGTGTCGCTATCCCGTGAGATCACCAAGTTGTACGAAGACACCCGTTGCGACGTTCCGTCTAAGCTCCTTAGGCATTACGAGGAGCATCGAGAGCAACTACGGGGTGAATTCACCTGTGTTATCGGGCCCACGAGTTATCGACTTGAACGCGAGGAGAGGCCAGGCGACCAGGACCATGCGTCGGCGCAGGATCCCGCGCTCGAGGATGAATCGGTTCTCATGGGCTCCATAGATCTCCTATTGGATTCCGGATATCGCCCTTCCGAGGCTGTGGCCGTGGTGGCTCGGGGGCATAAGGTTAACAGGTCCGATCTATACAGATCCTACCAGCAATGGCGCGATGCCGCACGAGATGACCCGGAAGGTTAGTCGACGGGATCGTGGAATCTTTCACCTTGGAACACCTCCATTTCGCGAGGGAAAGGGTGGTACTGTGTACGACTTACTTGTTCGTGGCGGAAAGGTAATCAATGGATCCGCAGTTCCCTGGTTCGAGGGCGATGTGGCGATCAGCGGCGGTACTATCGTTGCCGTGGGGCACCTGGGATCCGCCGACGCTCGAAGGATTATCGACGCCAGGGATAAGGTTGTTTCCCCGGGTTTCGTGGACATGCACTCGCATTCCGACTTCAACTTGATCGTCGATCCCCGCGCCGAGAGCAAGGTGCGCCAGGGGGTGACCACCGAGGTCGTCGGGCAATGTGGCATATCGGCAGCGCCCATGAATTCCACGGGAATGTCCGAGGCCAGGGACCGCTGGCCGGGGGTCTTCGACGCCGAGGTGGAATGGTCCACGATGTCCCAGTTCCTGGACTTGTTGGCGAGTCGGGGGAGTGCCGTTAACGTCGCCGCTTTGGTGGGTCACGGCAACATTCGCCGCCTGGCGATGGGTGAAGAGGACAGGTGTCCCACCGAGGTGGAATTGGCCGAGATGAAGAGGCTCCTCATCGAAGCCTTAAACGATGGGGCCTTTGGCATGTCCACCGGATTGATTTACCCGCCGGGAGTCTATTCGGATCTTTCCGAATTGGGTGAGCTCGCCTCAGTACTGGGGCAGCTCGGGGGAATCTACGTTACTCACCTGCGCAACGAAAGGGATCAGCTTAGTGACGCCCTAGGAGAAGCCCTCGAGGTGGGGAGGCGGGGCGGTTGTCCGGTCCATATTTCGCACCTTAAAGCCTTCGAGGAGGAAAACTGGGGATCCATATCGGAAGCACTGTCGGCGATGGTCGACGCTCGTACCCGGGGTGTGGACGTTGCCGGTGATCAGTATCCCTACACCGCATCCGCGACGGGATTGAGGTCGAGGTTGCCGGCCTGGGTTCACGACGGGGGCAAGTCGGAGATGCTGAGAAGACTGGGGGACGAATCCATTCGGTCCGACATACTGGCCGAGTGGGGTGACTCCGTGGACTGGAGCGATATAGTCATCGCCACGGTGAAGATGGAGCGGAATCGGGATCTCGAAGGGCTCAATATTTCGGACATCGCTTCCCAAAGGGATGTTCATCCGGGTGAGTTCGTAATGGATCTCCTGTTGGACGAGGCGGGGGAGACGAACATGATCTACCATGGGATATCCGCGGAAGATGTGCGATCCGTCATGGCGCATCCCCTCGTTATGATCGGAAGCGATGGAGCGGCTCTGTCACCGGAGGGTGTCTTGGGCAAGGGTAAGCCGCATCCTAGGAGCTACGGCACTTTTCCCAGGGTACTGGGCAAGTACGTCCGCGACGAGGGAGTCATGCCCTTGGAGTGGGCGATAGCCAAGATGACATCCTGGCCGGCATCCAGGCTCGGTATCCTCGATCGTGGGTACCTCGCCCCCGGTTTCCGGGGCGACATCGTCGTATTCGATCCCGATGCAGTCGAGGATCGAGCCACCTATGCAAAACCGCATCAATTCCCCCGCGGCATCGATTTCGTGATCAACAACGGAGCCGTGAGCGTGGATTCGGGAGAAAGCACCGGTGTGCTCGCGGGAGAAATCCTGAGATCCGATTTGCGAGAGGGGGATGCCTGTCGTGATGCTTAAACAAGTCCTTGACGTGGTGGAATTACTGGGAAGTGCCACCGTGGACGGTTCCAGGGTAAGTGGATTCTTTAGGGATCGAGGGCTGAAGACGGTGGAGGTGGAAACCGTCCGCGGAGATGGGGGCAGTACGGACTTCCTGCGCCTTACCCTCGTCGGCAGCGATGGCGCGTCCCGGGGAGGAAATGCACCGACTCTGGGAGTGGTGGGACGGCTTGGAGGTATCGGTGCCCGCCCGGAGCAGGTTGGACTCGTCTCCGACGGAGATGGTGCCATTTGCGCCTTGAGTGTTGCGCTCAAGATTCTCACCATGCAGCGGATGGGGGATATATTGCCCGGAGATGTCGTGGTCACGACGCACATTTGCCCGGACGCTCCGGTGCTGCCCCACGATCCCGTGCCTTTCATGAATTCTCCGGTGAACATGGCGCAGATGAACGCCATGGAAGTATCCGGGGACATGGCGGCCATCCTCAGCGTCGACACGACCAAGGGGAATCGAGTCATTAATCACATGGGGTTCGCCGTAACCCCGACCGTGCGAGCGGGCTATATCCTTCCTCCGGCGCGAGATCTCCTGGAAATCATGGAGATTACTACCGGACGCCACCCGGTGGTCTTGGCATTATCCCAACAGGATATTACTCCCTACGGCAATGGTCTCGATCATATCAACAGCTTGATGCAACCCGCCACCGCGACGAGTTCTCCCGTTGTGGGTGTAGCCATAACGGCCGAAACGGCGGTTCCCGGATGTGCTACAGGTGCGAGTCGTGAGGTCGACATCGCCGCCGCGGGGCAGTTCATGGTTGAGGTGGCCACGAGATTCTCTCGCGGGCAATGCGAGTTCTTCTCGCAGCGAGACTACGACAGGTTGGTCGAATTGTACGGTCCCATGGATCGATTCCAAACGCTTGGAGATGGTGGGGCGTAGGTGGTGTGCGGTTGGGAGGAGGAAATGGAGATCCCTCGCCCCCAACCGCCGCTTATATCGTGCAGTGACTCACTCGATTTCCGACATGCTCTTTAGGCATCTAGAGCAGACTACCTTGTCGAGGTGTTGCCGCGTATCTTCGGTACTACCGCAGAATACGCACCCAGGTTCGTACTTACGGAGGACTATCGTATCTCCATCGACAAATATCTCGAGGGAATCCCTGCGGTCAATATCCAGGGTTCTTCGCAATTCGATGGGTATGACGACGCGGCCGAGTTCATCGACCTTCCTCACGATACCAGTGGACTTCATATCGTTCAGGTCTCCTCTCTCGCGCACTGCCCATCGGGGTCTCCCGGGTTCAGTGCTGCGCTACTACGATGGTTTCGACGAGGTGTGCGTTGCAATGTAAATCATATACAATCGGAGGAACAAAAACACCCAAGAGAGTGCCCATGTTGGAATTGCCCATCCACCGACATGAGGAACGACTTGCCTCAGCGCAGGACTTGCCGGCGTATGGTTTGGGAGGAACGCTTCGATGGATCC
>SLGS01000232.1 GCA_007136565.1 Clostridia bacterium
GAGTTCCGGCGCAGCCTACGTGGCAATGCCCTTCGGCCTGCAGCTTGCGGGCCCATTCACCGCCTTCCGGATATCGGGTTCTCACTATCTCCGACTCACTGTACCCCGGTTGCGACGGTTACTCTCCCCGCGCATCGCTTTTATTCATTCATCATGGTAATGGATCAAAACCTATCACCTTCCCGCGTGGTTGTCAATCGCTTACCCCCTACCATAGCGAACGGGAATGCTGGAGGGTGGTTAATCTTCCCCTCGGGGGTGAGGATTCAAACGGCCCGCATTGGGAAAGGATTCCGGGAGTGTGGAGTAAAGGATTTCCGTGGCCACGGAGGTACGCCTTCTGACGAATTCCTGCTCGATTTGAGCCGGCCCTAGGCTCGGTATGAAGGGTCGATATCGCATGGCAGGCATCCTTTGAATCCGCGAAGGCGGAAGGATTCGGAGCCGTGGGATTGGTGGGAGACATCGGTCGGCGCGGGCCCGCATGGGGTATTACGATCCCTATCGGATGGGATGCGTAGGGAAGGACGGTTCGGTGTCCATTGCAGGTATCGTTTGCATGAAGCGATGGGGATGTCGGCTTGCTGGAATCGGTACTCGTCGGCCGAGTATTGGCGCATGGGACGCGAGTTCGGCACGACTCCCGACATTGCGGGACGTGGAAGCATGGCTGCAAAGGCACGGTCCGTTAGCTCCCTTTTGAGACCGCTGGCCGTAAATGGGGCAGCTCAGCCCCATCGGCAATGCCAAATGCGATCAACACCGGCGAAGGGAGATCCGCCAGTGAGCAAACGAGGAAGGATGCAAAGAAGAATGGGCGCGCATGCGCCGTCCATCGAAAGAACTCGATCATATTGCTGCGGGAGGCCACGAGGTGATAGTAGGCCAGGACCGCGCTCAACATGCTCACCACACCGATCCAAACCTCGTTGGTTTCGGTTACGCACAATGCAGAACATTGGATCTTCGGGACCAGTATCAATACACCGGCGACAACAAACAGGTAGATGGAGAATGCACGGATGCCCGTCTTCGCTTGGCTCATAGCCGGCACCTCTCATTGTCAATGATCTCTTGGAGTCCGAGTTTAGCTGGGCATACGATGACGTTGACGATTCCCGGGACTGACCCGAGTAGAGGCCGATATATTGTGCAAGCGGGTTTGCCCACGAGGTCGGAGTCCGTATCCCCGCGACGGGGTATAATCTCAGTAGTGCCGATATCGATGCGGGAGGCGGGATCCGGTGACAATCTATCGGTTGTAGATAAGCATATTGCGTCGGGAGGAAACCGCGAGCTGCTTGAGGCGGTAACGAGATTGGTTGGACGGGGATATCGGAGCGAGGGGATATTTGCCGATCCAATCCGCGTAGAGTGAAGATGTGTTTGCCCCGTTGAAGATACAATGCCGCCGGCGAAACTGCTGAGGTCTTCGTGGGGGAGGATGCGACCCATGTCGGATAAGCATATTGTAGATACATGCCAATCGAGTGGGTTTAGGGAATATCGGGCCGTGGCCAATTCGTCCACGGATGAGGAGGGTGCAAAGTGAGCTTGCTGAAAACTCTTGATGACCCGAGAACGAAGGAAATTGCCCGCGAAGTATTCGAGCGCCAGTTCCAACAGGATCCTCACCTGGACAACGAATACGATGATCGTCGAAAGTCCCGTATGTACGAGGATATTCTCTACAATTTGTCGTTTCTTCATACGGCGATTCGCTTCGATGATCCCGATATCTTCAGGGACTACAGCGTGTGGATTTTCCATCTGCTTCGGAATCTAATGAAAGATTTGCACCCCGATCGAGTGAAGGATCATATGCTCGATCACTACCGCATCTTGGAAGCGGTCTTGTCCGAAAAGGAGCCGGATACCGACCAGTCTGCCATGGCGCGTTGCCTGAAGGCCGGGATGGAGGCGATTCGGGCAATCGATGTTCCGTACCCTCTGTCACATCGCTTCCAAAAAGAGCCGTATGCTCAAGAGAAACAGGAGTACCTAGACCTCATCCTGCGCTCGGATACGCGGGGAGTGATCCAATACGCACAGGAGTTGGTTGATTCGGGCATGCCCCTGGAGGATCTTTACGTTAACCTCATCCAAGAGGCTATGTATGAGATCGGCGAGCTTTGGCACCAGAATGAAATCACCGTGGACAAAGAACACTACGCCACATCGGTCTCCCAGATGGTGCTTTCCCGGTATTATGAAGAGATATTCGGCCGACCCCGTATCGGCAAGACTCTGCTTAGTTGTTGTGTTGGCAGTGAACTCCACGAAATGGGAGCGCGGATGCTATCCGACCTGTTCGAGTATCATGGATGGGACAGTGTGTACCTGGGTGCAGCCGTGCCGGTCCCGGCATTGCTCCATGCCGTGCAAGAGCACGAGCCGGATCTGCTGGCCTTGTCGGTGACCATGACTCCGCACCTGGTGCAATGTGTGGACATGGTGGATGCCGTTCGCGCCCGATTCCCGGACCTGAAGATTGCCGTGGGTGGACGGGCATTCGCTACTGGCCCCGACCTTTGGCGCAAGATCAATGCGGATACTTGCGAGACCACGGCGGTGGACTTGATCCAGTGGGCAAAAGAGCATATCGCGGGTGAGGAAGGATAGGGGTATTGCCGAGTTTCCTGGTGTTTACAGACCAAAATGGTGGCATCCGAGATGTTCTCTGGAGCGATCCGGTGTACCTGGTGCACGGCAGCTTGGAGTCCCTGCAGGAATTGTTTACTCCTGCGTCTCGTTCCAGCCTTGACGAGGCTTATGGATCTCGCGCGGGCGAAAAGCAGATATGGATCGCGGGGCTGCAATTGATCGAGACACCGGATCCGATGGATCTTTACGTATTGCGCCAGGAGGAACACACGCTCGTCTTTGGTCTCGAGTCGAGTTTATGCAGGGACGCTTGCAAGGGCGATGCATTCGGGGAAATCTTGGCGAGACTCTTGCGAATAATCCAGGGACTTTCGGAGAAGGTGATGGTGGCCGGTAGCGATGCGACCAAGAGGCAATTCGAGCAGATCCAGATGATGAACAATGAGTTAATGAATACTCGCCGAAGCCTGCAAAAAGCCAATGTGCAACTGGCAAAGCTGAACGCGGAACTAAATAATCGGTTGGTGAAAGATCCCCTGACAGGGTTGATTAGTCGTTACCAGTATGCTTCGGAAATCCAGATGATGATCGAACAAAATCCCGGCAAACTGGGCTTATTTTGCTTTATTGATCTCGACGATTTCAAATCCGTCAACGACCGATATGGGCACTCCGTCGGCGATGCCTACCTGGTGGAGTTCGCCCGCCGCCTACATTGCCTGCCTCTGGAGAACACGTTGGCATTGCGTATCGCGGGGGACGAGTTTGGACTCTTCGTATACGGTCTGGATTCTGCGGACGAGGAATCGTTGGAACGCATTTGGCAGACCGTTCTGACGAGCACAACCGGTCGGCCGATTAATGTGAACGGCAATTCTTTGCCCGTTTCTATCAGCCTGGGCATGGCCGTCTACGGACGGGACACCGAGCACGTCTACGAGATGATCGATCTCGCCGATTTTGCCATGTACCAGGCCAAAAGAGCCGGGAAGAACCGATTCCGGATCTTTTCTCGATCAGAGTTCGATGAGCACAGGGAGAAGGCGGGGGGGCTTCGGGATTAATGCGCGGAGCTTGAGTCGAGCGGCTTTGGGCGTGGTACTTATCGTCACCTTTCTTACGCTCTTTCGCGGTATGAGTAACATTTTGAATGCCCTCTTGGTCCCGCTGACCATGATCTCGGTCACAGAACCGGAAAGCCCCAGGAATCGGGCTGTTTTCACGCTGGCCGCGGTACTTGTAGTGTCCCTGCTCTATCCGTATCAACTGGTGTTCATGCTACTCTACGTGCTCATGAGCGCAGCTTATCGCCAGATGAAGCAACGGGATGTTTCCGTTGGCCTGCAGGTGTTGGGCCTGGGGATCCTATCTCAAATTGGGTTCTGGGCGGCGATCTTGGGCACCGATGCGTTTTTCGGCACCAGGATCAACGCATTCATGCTGATGCTGGCCGGGGGCAGTCTGCCCCGGATGCTGCTGATCCTGTTGCTTGAAGGGTTTGCGATCGCGGTGGGTTTGGTGTTCGGCATACGCTTCCTCGAAAGGACCTTGAACAGGATCGATCTTTCTTCCAGCGACGGATGATCAAAGCGGCAACGCCGTGACCTAAGGCGGGAGTGACAGCATCCCATAACCTCCGGAACGGGCCCACCATTTGCCTGGTGTCAGGGCTTGCTCTGTCACCCATCCCCCGTGAAGATGCGCTCCGCGGTGAACTCGGCACCGATGAGTGTAGCGCCTCCCCCTCAAGGCGCATCTTGATCGGGATGAAATGGTTATCCTTTCCGATTGGTGCGAGGGCGTCCCGGCGCACCCCTTGAGGACACGGGTTGCCCCCTCGCCCAGTTTCGAGGGCGCCTGGACCGCTCCCGCGGGAGCGGTCTTACCGGTGATGCATCAAAGAAGAGATGAAGACCAGGTCGATGCCACCAGGGAGTGTTCCATGTTTCGGCTACGCATCGCCTGATCTCTGTAAGTATGTGAGGCGGTGATCGAGGGTCTCGGCCAGACCATTCCCCGCCGGGTGATCGGAGAAATAGATTAATCGAGTTGAGTCAGGGTAGCGTGGGGATGGCTCTCGGATTTGATTCGGGAACATTGCTACCGCTCGGTCGTCAAATAGTCGCAACGACAAGAATCCCAAGATCTGGGGGTATGGTATTGAAGAAGTCCCGGTGCATCCGTTCCCTGGTGATCGTCGTCGGTTTCTTGATGTTTCTTGCCATTGGTTGTGGGCAGAGTTCACCGCCTGATCCGGAGGATCCCGTTCCCCCTCCGGACCCGGTGCCCGAAAGCAGATCCCTCGTCGTACACACCGTGGACGCCAATGCCCTGGTGTTGAAGGCTTTGGATTCCGAGGACTTCCCGCCGGGAGAGGCCGGGTTATTGGATGCGCTTCAACTAAGCCTTCCCGGTTCGACGGATGCCGTCTCCCTTCGTGGCGATCTCGCCGTCATTACCCTTAGACCGGGGTGGTTGCCGGCCACGCCGGTTGAACAGGTCTTGGGCCTTTATGCCCTGGTCAACACGGCTTGTGCCGATGCCGAGGTACGGCGTGCCACCTTCGTCGTGACCGAGGGCGACGAGTGGTCGATACCCCTCGATGTCGAGTTCGAACCGGATCACGGCCTGATGGAGGAGAATTGGTGGAACGAGCCCTTCCAAGCGATCGGCGACGAGTGTTCGGTGGCGACCCTGGATGTTCCGCAATATTTCCGGTCGGTGGGGTGGTCCGCTACCGGCGCTTTGATCGGCCTTTCCGGGGACTACCTGGGGGATTACGATCTAGAAGCGGGTGTTTTCCACCCCTGGAATATCACCGCCTGGAATGCCGTAGTTTCCCCAGCCGGAACGCACGTAGCGTTGCAAGACGGGTCTGGCGTTCATTATCTCGCGGTTTCAGATCGCATAGTTCATTCCCTCGAAACCCCTGAGTTACCTCTAGAAGGAGAAAGCCTGGGGATCATTTCTTGGTCCCCCGACGGGGAATACCTCCTGTGCGCAGCTCAACATGAGTGGGATGCCACGTACTATCTTTACCGATTAGCAGACGCGACGTGGCAGGCCCTGGACTTGAAGGTCGATGGTTACTTCTTGACCCACGGTGGCCACTGGTTCGACGCCGATACCTTGCTCTTTGATGTCCGGGCCTCCCGCGGCAGGGACGGTAGCACCGGTTATCGCGAAGCGGGATTCCGAGGCGACGTTCTCCTCTATTCTTTGTCGGATGGGGATCCTAGAGTGCTCACCGACGCGCGAGACGGGGAATTCTGGAAGGCGCTCGGCTGCAACGAATCGGGAGGGTGGTTTCTCCTTCGCGAAGAGGGGAGCCCGGGAAGGATGTTCTCCTGGAGTGTGCCCGGTGAGGGAGATCCAATCCTGGCCGGGGAAGCGTCCTATGTCGGCGGTTACGTAGCGCCGGAAGGTAGTGTCGTCGGGATTGCGGCTAGTCCGATGTTACATGGCCCTTTCGCCTGGTTCCGTCTCGATCGAATTGACGAAGAAGGCACCAGCCCTTGTCTCCGCATCCGGGGAGCGTCTTACCCGGAGAAGGTGCAGTGGGCCGGCGACGGATTGCGCGCTGCTGTCACCTCACGTCGTGCCGAGGTAGACGACCCTCGGGGCGAACAATACGCGGAGGTCCTGAGTACGGTGGTCGTCTCTTTCCCGAGGCGATAATTGACCCGTGTTCCGCGGTTAAGAAAACGCGGGGGTTATCCCGGCGCTCCGCCTTCACCCAGGTGTAGAAGGCAGCGTCGCGCGCCCGGAGGGAGTGTCTAGTTCCCCGGATCTCCGGGGCGCGATCCGTACATTCAATCTGCACCGTGGGGAGTTTCCCAAGTAGAGGGGGACTCCCCACGGTGATCCCTCGGGGCATGTGGTCGAGTGACCGTCCAATACCCCCGATTCCATTCACTCGAATTCTTGGGCTGACCTTACTAGTCGCCCGCGGATTTCTTCTACCGAAGCGGGGAACGTTCCAGCGAAGTTCTCCATCCGGAGATAACGCCCAACCTCTTTGCATATTCCCCTAGACCAAAGCGGGTTTTGCATAGGTTATTCTCGCGACGACCCTATCGAATCAATAACACGTGGAAAGAGCTCGCCCGGGTCCACCAGCATGATCTGTACTTGGGTTTGGCCGGGGGGGGTATCGCCCTCGTTGTCCGGGGAACACGGGGACCTCCCGCGCCCGTGACGCCGGCACTGTCTAGCCAGGTGCCTTGGATAAACGCGAGTTGGCCTTTTTCGAGATCGAAGGGCTCACTATCCGGATGAAGAAGATGTTAATAGGCATAGGTTGGATTCTTCTTGACCCTGGGTACTTGCTTGCGTCCCCTTCTCTTTCGAGCGAAGCCCGGGGAAACCGGCACGCCGATCGTTCTGTGAACCATAGTGAGGCTACATCAACGCCAAGGAGGTCGATATTGTGATTCGACGAACGGCCACAGGATTATTGATAATGATAATGTTGATAGGTTTTTCGGGGCTGACGTACGCAGATCTCGCCGACATCGCCGGAACTCCCCATGAGCGATCCATTCGACAACTCATCGATTACGGGATTCTCGAGGGTCATGGTGATGACCAGTTTTCGCCAGAGACCCCGCTGACCCGCGCCGAGGCGGCCAAGGTGGCTGCCCTGCTGGTGGGGCACAGGACTGAAGACGCAACACACTTTCACATGGATCTCTCGTTTTTCGACGACGTACATAGCGGCATGGAACGCCACGGATGGGCCCTCGGCTGGATTAACCTCATCGCCCGTCGCGACCTGATCCAGGGTCGCGGGGACGGTGTTTACGATCCCGGGGGTACGCTGACGATGTCGGAGTGGGTCACCATCTTGATCCGCATTCTGGATCGAGATGAGCCCGGGATGCAGTGGCCCGACGATTACGAGGCGATGGCCAGGAGGATAGGATTGATCGACGACGGTCTCGAATGGGACGGTCCGGCCCCCGTGGATCGCGGAGCCATGGCGCACATGGCGCTAAGAACGCTGAGAGCTGGACGCGGTGGCCATCTGACCCTGGAGGAAATCTACTTCCCGGGAACCGTAATAGATGAGCCCGGCACGTACGGTCCTGAGGAGGGCATCGAGGTCATCGATGGCAACGTCACCATCCGGTCCCGGGACGTGGTGCTGGAGAACGTCGACATACGGGGTAGCCTATTCCTGGATCCGAGCGTCGGGGATGGGGACGTGGGTCTCGTCAACGTCGAGGTGCGCGATCGCGCCATCTTTCGCGGTGGTGGACCCGATAGTGTCACCTTGGAGGATTCTTCTCTCCCCGAACTGCTCGTCGACCGCGACGGAGTTCGGGTCGTAGCCTCGGGAACCACCAGGGTTTCTGCGGTGCGCCTCGATTCGGGGGCCGTACTCGTGTCCGCCACCACAGAGACCTCCGGCTACGAAACGATCACCGTATCGGAGGAGATTCCCGAGGGCTCGAAGATCACCTTGAGCGGCAGTTTCGAAAACGTGGAGAGTAGTTCTTCCGGCGCCGAGATCGCCATCGAGGCGGACAGTACAGTCGAGAACATGACCCTAAACGCCCCGACCTCTATCACGGGAAGCGGCACCATCACGACGGCCACCATCAACTCCGACGATGTAAGTTTCGAAAGGGAACCCGAGGAGATGGACGTATCCGAGGGCGTGACCTACGATCCTACCCCCGAACCCGAGCCGGTGACCAGGAGATCGAGATCCACGGCGCCATCCTTCAATCCTTCTATCTGGGTGGATCACGAGCGCACCACGGTACAGGGTGAAGATTGGCCCAGCGGTTCCGAGGTTACCATCACCATTGGCGAAGAGGCA
>SLGS01000067.1 GCA_007136565.1 Clostridia bacterium
ATGGAGACCTCCACCCCGGCCTCCTCCGCCTGGGACTTTACGGCGTCCACGGCCTCGGACAGGAGTTCCCCGGGGGGAAATTCCTGGGGGTCTGGTATTTCCTCTCCCGCCTCCAGCCGCGACAGGGTGAGGATCTCCCCGGATAGGTCCGTCAGTCGATCCGTCTCCTTTAGCACCCGGGACGCCAGCTCCCGCGGGTCCCCGGCTCCATCCACCATCTGTTCGGCCAGGAGCCTGATGGCCGTGACGGGTGTCCTGATCTGGTGCGAGATGTCGGCGGTGAACCTGCGCCGGATTCGCTCCAGGCGCTGCAGGTCGCTAACATCAGTCAGCGTCAGGATGGTCCAGCCCTCGCCGGATCCCCCCGGCCCGCCGAGCTCGGAGGCCTGGACGCGCAGGTATCTCGGGTTCGGGTATCCCACGGGGACCACGGTCCCGGGTTCTTCTCCCGGGTTCGGGGCGCAGATGTAGTCGAGGAGCTCGGGAGATCTTTGCAGGGCCATGCCGAGCCTCGCGGGGGACGGGTCACCCGCGAGCCCCAAGAATTCCCCGGCGCGCCGGTTGCTCATCACGACGCGGGAGCCCGATAGTACCACCACGCCATCGTGCACGGCATCGAGCAGGCTATCGAGGCCGCCCTCCTCGATGGGGGATGTCGGCCTCGAACGATGGTAGAGCCACGCCAGGCCCAGGGCCACCAGGGCTCCGGCGAAGAGCCCGATCGCGAAAAAGATCATTCCTCGGACACCACCAGTCGATAGCCAACGCCCCTCACGGTCTCCAGGGAAACTCCGGGCCCGGCTTCTCGGAGCTTCTCGCGAAGCCAGTGCACGTGCACGTCCACGGTGCGCGTCTCTCCGACGTAGTCGAAGCCCCACACCTCGTTCAGCATGGCATCCCGAGTGCAAACCGCCCCGGCGTTCCGGGCGAGGTAAAGAAGCAATTGGAAGAGACGCGGAGTGAGATCCAACGACCGCTCGCCCAGACGAGCGACCAGGGATTCCGGCTCCATCACCAGGGGACCGATTCGCAGCGAGGAAGTCGCTCCATCTTCGCCGGCCTCTCCTCCCTTGCGGCGGAGGTTGACGCGGATGCGGGCCAGGAGCACTCCCATGCTGAAGGGTTTGGTGACGTAGTCGTCGGCTCCCATCTCCAGCCCGCCTATGATGTCCGTTTCGGCATCGCGCGCGGTCACCATGATGATCGGTACGCTCTTATCCCTGCGGATGAGTCGCGCGACGTCGAGGCCCGATATGTCCGGTAACATGAGATCCAAGAGCACGAGATCGGGATCCCCTTCGCGGGCCAGGGCCAATCCTGTTTCCCCGTCGGCGGCCTCCAACACGCGATAACCCTCCCGGGCGAGGCCCGAGGACAAGGAGAAGCGGATGTTCTCCTCGTCCTCGACGACCAATATGGTTACTTCTTCGTCCCCGGAGCCTCGGCCCGACATTTCCCTCACTCGGATCCGTTGTTCTCGACGTGATCGGCGGCCACGGGGACTTCCCTCTCCCCGGTGAGGAGATAGGCCACGGTTTCGGCGATGTTGGTAGCGTGATCCCCTACCCTCTCGAGGTGCCGCGCGACAAACAGCAGGGGTATGGCCCTGTGGACGCTGCGGGGATCCTCTATCATGTAAGAAAGCAGTTCCCGGAATATTTGCATGAACAGTCCGTCGATCTCTTCGTCGCGGTAATAGACGTCCGAAGCCTGATCGAGATTTTCCTCTATCAGGGCCGTGAGGCTATCCCTGACCATTCCCTGGGCTATGGCAGCCATGCGCGGAATGTCTATCAGGGGCTTGAGCAGGGGCTCTCCGCCGATATCCTGGGTGATCTTTGCGATATTGACCGCGAGATCCGCTATCCGCTCCAGGTCGCGCGAGATCCTCATGGTGCTAATTATCCGGCGCAGGTCGGAGGATACCGGCTGGTGCTTGGCTATGATCTTTTCGGCCGCCTGGTCCACGGCCATGGCGGACTCGTCTATGACATCGTCGCCGTTTACGACCTCCGCGGCGAGTTCCAGGTCGCGATCTTTCAAAGACTGCACGGAGTTCTGCAGAGCGCGCTCCACCTCTCCCGCGAGGGCGAGGGTGTCCTCGAAGAGTTCGGACATGGCTGCATCGAAGGCGCGTCGCGGCATCTGTTCACCGGTGGACATGGAGATCATCCTCCTTCGTTCAACCGAATCTGCCGGTAACGTAATCGTCTGTGCGGGTATCCGAGGCCTTGGTGAATATGGAGTCCGTCGGTCCGGATTCGATGAGTTCGCCACCCAGTAGGAAGATCGTGTCGTCCGAAACTCGGGCCGCCTGCTGCAGGTTATGGGTCACGAGCAATACGGTAACGTCTTCGCGCAGGTCGGTAATTAGATCCTCGATCCTCGCCGTTGAAGCCGGATCCAGGGCACTGCAGGGTTCATCCATCAGGAGGATCTCGGGCTTCACCGCCAGGCACCTGGCTATACAAAGCCTCTGCTGCTGTCCCCCGGAAAGATCCATGGCGGACGTCCCCAGGCGATCCTTCACCTCGTCCCAAAGGGCCGCGGACCTCAGGGCTTGCTCGACGATATCGTCCAGGCGCCCCCGGGCTACCTTTCCCCGTATACGCGGACCATAGGCCACGTTATCGTAAATGGAACGGGGAAAGGGGTTGGGCTTTTGAAAGACCATACCCACTTTCTGCCTGAGCTCAACCACGTCGTAGTCGGAATCCAATATGTCCTTGCCACCGAACAATATCTCTCCCTCGACCCTGGCGACGGGGACCAGGTCCACCATGCGATTCAGGCAGCGAAGGAGCGTCGACTTACCCGATCCCGAGGGACCGATGATGGCCGTGACTCCACCGGCGGTCACGTCCAGGTCGATATCGAACAGGACGCGGGTATCGCCGAACCTCAGGTTCAGGTCCCTTATACTTAATACCGGTTCAACCTCCGGCATCCATTATCCTCTCCCCTCTCGTTCCTCAATCGTTCCCCAGGATCCCGGCCAACAGGTTCAACGCCAAGACCATCGCCAACAGGGTGAGGGCCGTCGCCCATATTCGCTCGGCGGGCATCCCGGGGATCTGGGTCGCCGAGATGTAAAGATGATAGGGCAGTGCCATGAAGCGACTGCCGAAACCCGTGGGTAGCCTGGGGAGTACCACGGCCACACCGGTGACCAATATCGGGGCTGTCTCCCCCATGGCCCTGCTGAGGCCCAGCAGGGCCCCCGCCATGATCCCCGAGCGACAGTACGGGAGAACGTGGGTGAGTACCACCTGTCGACGACTCGCCCCCAGGGCAAAGGCTGCCTCGCGATATGCCCGGGGAACCGTGAGGAGAGCCTCCCGGGTGGCCGTTACCACCACCGGCAGGGTCAGGAGCCCCAGGGTCAGCGAAGCCGCCCCCAGGGACGATCCCAGGCCCAGGAGTAGGACGAAGACGGCGAGGCCGAAGAGTCCGTAAACCACCGAGGGCACCCCCGCCAGGTTGACTATGGCCAGGTTTATGAGGCGAACGGCTCTACCGCCGGGGGCGTACTCGGTGAGGTACACCGCTGCCATCACCCCCAGGGGCAATGCCACGAGGGCCGTCCCCGCGGTGAGGAGCACCGTGCCGAGTATCGCCGGGAAGATGCCTCCCTCGATGCCCCGGTTCCTGGGCATGGCCGCCAGGAACTCCCAGTCCAACTGGCCCGCTCCGCGGATGACGAAGTACGCCACGATGGAGAGGGTGAGGATCACCAGGCCCCAAAACGTCGCCCGGATCAATCCGTCCACCAGGTGTTCGAGGATTCGTGCGCGACGCTCCGGGCGAATCAAGAGGATCCCCTGCCCCTCCGCGCGCGGACCAGGAAGAAGTCCGTGGCCGTGGTTATCACCATCGTGAGGACGAATAGCACGGCCCCGAGCCCGAACAGGGCATTGTACTGGACGCCGTATTGGGAAGCGTTATTTATCTCCGCTGCCAGGGTGGCCGTCATGGTTCGCATGGGAACCAGCAGGCTCGAGGGTACGGCCAATCGCCCACCCCCGACCATCAAGACCGTCATCGTCTCCCCCAACGCCCTGCCCGAAGATAGCAATACCGCCGCCGTCAATCCCGAGGAAGCCGCCGGCCACACCACGCTCCAAAAGGCGGTAAACGGGGTGGCGCCCAGGGCCAGGGCGGCCTCCCTGTACTCGGAAGGGACCGCCGAGATGCTTTCGCCGGCCAACGTTGCGACGGTGGGCACTATCATCAGCGCCAGAACCGTCCCCGCGGTAAAACCGGTCAGGCCCGTGGGCAAAGAAAAGATGGCCGCTACCCTCGGCCCCAGCACCAAGAGCCCGACGATTCCGTAAACCACCGATGGAATACCCGCCAGGGTCCCGAGCAACGTACGGGCTAGGGTCCGCACACGCGGAGATGCCATCTCCGCTATGTACACCGCGACGGCCAAACCCACGGGAACCCCCAGGAGGAGGGCCCACCCGACGATCCAGAGGGAACCCACCAGGTGGGGAATTATCCCGAAGACCGGCGGAGTGGATACCGAAAGCCAGCGCGTGCCCGCGAGGAAACTCCAAAGGGATTGGTACTCGAAAAGGGGCAGGGTCCGCGTGATTATGAAATAGAATATGGCGACCACCGAAACCAGGACCAGGTAGCCGGCCAGGGTCACGAGGGCGGCGAAGGTGTTGTCTAGGTTAATGATGGCCGCCGGGCTCGAGGAACGAGCCCGGCTTCCGATACCGGCTTTGTCTTTGCGAGGCCATTTCCAAAACAATGCTACTCACCTCCTGCGCGGTAGACAGTGCCCATCAGGGCACCGGGAGGAAGTCCATCTCCCGCACCACGGACTGTCCCGCATCTCCCAAGACGAACTCCACGTAATCCTCGACCAGGCCACCGTAATCTCCGGCGACGTAGAAGTACAGGGGACGCGCCAGGGGATAGGATATCCCCTCCGGATGATCCTCGACGGGGCTTACGGGGACGTCCGATTCCTCGATCTCGATGCCGACCAGGCCGACTTGCTCCGGATCGTAGTAGCCGACCCCGATGTAACCTATGGCGTTTTCGTTTTGGATGAGCTCGTCGACTATGGCCTGGGTTGATGGCAGGAACAGGGATTCCACGGAGAACTCCGCCTCGGGGTAAAGTCCACCCTCGCGCACCACGGCCTCCCGGAAGAACACGTGCGTCCCGGAACTGGTGTCCCGGGATAGGAGCAGGATATCGCCCGCGTTGCCCCCGACCTCGGCCCAATCGGTGATGTCGCCGCGGTATATGGCTCCGAGTTCCTCGATGGTCAACGAATCCACTGGATTGCCCGGGTGTACGGCTATCACCAGCGCGTCGCCGGCGACGATGACCTCGGTCACCTCTATTCCGAGATTCTCAGCCTCTTCCCATTCCGTATCCGCCATGGCCCGCGACATCTGGGCGATGTCCGCGTTCTCGTTCAACAGGGCGGCCAGGCCCGTACCGGACCCCCCACCCTGTACTACCACGTCGACCTCCCCGTGGATTTGCATGTAAGCCTCGGCCAGGGCAGCCCCCAGGTTCACCATGGTGTCGGAACCGACTATGTCCAGGCTACCGGTCAACTCCGACTCGCCCGGGTTGGAAGAATTCGAGTCACCGCATGCGGCGAGCGAGATCGCCATGGCGGCGATCACTGTTAGTGCGAGAATGCTGGTAATTCGTCCCACGATTATCGACGTCCCCTCGTATGTGGTACTCAAATCATAAGGGGGCGTAACCATCGCGATATATCGCCTGGGCGTTAAGAAAGGGCGGGGAAAGTTAAAGTAATGTTAAGGACCGGGGAAGCAGCGAGCGCCGATGGCGAGAGGGTGAGGCTCGGTTCATCGCACCCGGCGACGCCTCCGCGCCGCCGGGTGGCTCCGCGATCCGTGTCATTCGCGCCCGAGACCCTCCAGCAGCACGTCCAGGGCCCTGTCCGCGACGTCGGAGATGGGCTCTCCGGCCTCGGGATCGTCCAACAGCCTCGCCAGGGAAAGATTATTCAACGCTCCGAGGAATATGTTCGCCGACACCTCGGGGTCGTGGGAAAAATCCCCACCGCGATGTGTCTTGATGGTGTAAACTATGGCCGCCACCATCTCGCGCCGGAATCCCATGACCCAATCCCGGACGGATTCGCCGGCTCGACCCGCCGGGTTGTCCAATAGTACCCGGGCGGGGTGTCGGTTGGTCTCGCAAAAGGCCAATGAAGCCACGATAACATTCCTGAGGGAGCTCTCCAGGTCAGAGCCGGACTCGAGGGCTTCCAACAGCATATCCAGGTACATCCGCGTGGCGTACTCCACCGCCCTCTCGAAAAGTTCCTCCTTGCTGTCGAAGTACTCGTAAACCGTACCCTTGCCGACCCCGGCTTCCCGGGCCACCTCCTCGATCCTGGTGGCCTCAAACCCCCGGGCCGCGATCACCCTGACGGCGGAACTCAGGATAGCCCTGGCCTTCTCGGGAACCGCATCTCTGTCGGTAAACGTCTTCATCGCGGATCTCCTCCCTCGTCGATATCCAGGACCCTGAGCCCTCCGGTGAGATCATCCACAATGGTATACATCACCGGGAGTACTATCAGCGTCAACAAGGTGCCGGCGGTGAGTCCACCCATCACCGTCGTGGCCAGGGGCACCTGCATCTCGGCACCCTCCCCGAGGCCCAGGGATAGCGGCACCATGGCCAAGATGGTGGTGAGGGCGGTCATGAGCACGGGACGCATCCTTACCGTACCCGCCTCCACCATGGCGGAGCGACGCTCCATGCCCCCGCGGCGCAACTGGTTGGCGTAATCCACCATGACTATGGCGTTGTTGACTATGATACCCATGACCACGATCAACCCGACGAAGGCCGCCACATCGAAGGTCCTGCCGGTGATGGCGAGGATAGCCGCGATGCCCACCAGGGACATCGGCACCGTCAATATGACGCTGATGGGAAAGGCGAAGGACTCGAACTGGGCGGCCATGATAAGGTACATGAGCAAAAAGCCCAGCACGGCGACCCAGATGAGGGTTTCGAAGGATTCGTCCATCAGGGCCTGCTCGCCCTCGAAGTCCAGGGTGTAGCCCGCCGGGAGATTCAAGTCCGAGGCCGACTCTTGTACCTGTGCGTTTACCTCCGATGCAGGCCTTCCGAAAACCCGGGCGGTAACCTGGACCGAACGCGCCTGGTCGGTGCGATCGATGGCCGTCGGCCCCATCTCCTCGCGCAACTCCACGACCTCCATAAGTGGGACAACGCCCCCGTTGGGGAGCCTGATGGGTATCCGAAGGAGCCCCGCGCGATCGGCCACGGTATCCTCTTCGAAGATCATGACCACGTCCATCTCGGACCCCTCGACGCGATAGCGGGTGGCGACCTCTCCCACCGAGGCCGCCCTGACAGTGGCGGCGATCTGGGCGGGGGTTACCCCGTAGTTGGCCGCCCTGCTCCTGTCGACCACGAGACGAAGCTCGGGAGTCCCGTCGTCGAAACTGGTGCGCACGTCGTGGGTTCCCGGGATGGCCGATATCCTATCGACCATCTCCCCGGCCAGGTCCCGGAGGACCGACAAGTCGTCGCCGCGAAACTCCAAGGCCACGGCCGGGCCACCGAACCCGCCGACGGCATCCGCCATCCCCGCGATCATCCCGGGCGTGACGGTGACCTCGGCACCGGGCACGGATGCGGCCATGGTGCGAACTTCCTCGGCTATCTCGGCCGAGCTGCGGCGCCGCTGATCCTGATCGACCAAGGTAAGTTGGATCTGCCCCGTGGAAGAATCCGAGTCCCCGATCCCCATGCCCGCCGTGGAACCCGAGTAGGTTAGGATGGACATGACTTCTTCGAGGTCGACGAAGACATCCGCCATCTCCCTTATTACGCGATCGGTCTCGACCAGCGCCGTCCCCGGGGGAAGATCCACGTCGACCATGATCTGTCCGTCATCCATGTCTGGCAGGAATTCCGTGTGGATGAACGGCACCGCCAGGGCACCACCGGCCAGGGCCAGGACCAGTATCGCTACGATCCAACCCCTGTGATCCAAGGACCACTCGAGAAAGCCCCTGTACCGGGCCGAAAGACCCCTTTTACCCGCCTCGCGCCGCGCCCGTCTTTCCGCCTCGGGTATTTCGCGAAGCAGCCTGGAGGCCACCAGGGGCACCCCGAGCAGGGCTACCAGCAGGGAAGCCGCCAGGGCGGCGGATACGGTCAGCGACAGGTCGGAGAAGATCTCCGCGGCCAGTCCCTCGGTGAAGATGATCGGCAAAAAGACCGAAAGGGTGGTCAGGGTCGAAGCGGTGACGGCGGAACCCACCTCAGCGGTTCCCTCCAGGGCTGCCCTCGCCGGCGCCATACCCTCCCCCATCTTCCGAAATATGTTCTCCAGGACCACGATGGCATTGTCCACCATCATCCCGATGCCCAGGGCCAACCCACCCATGCTCAATAGGTTCATCGTCAGCCCGGCGAAGTATATGAACGTAAAGGAGACCACGCCGGCGAAGGGTATGGCCATGGCCGTGACCAGGGTGCTCCGCCAATCCCGCAGGAACAAGAAGAGAACCAAGACGGCCAACGCACCTCCCACGGCGCCATTGGTGAGCACGTTGAGTATAGAGTCCACCACGAAGCGTCCCTGGTCCATGACCTCGGCAGTTCGCAGGCCCGGGGGCAATTCGTCCTGCAATTGCTCCATGGCCTGGCGGACCCGGTTGGACACCATGACGGTATTGGCGCCGGACTCCTTGCTCACGGACAGGGCTATGCTGGTCTCACCGTCTAGGCGGGTGATGCTCTGGATCCTCTCCTCGGTATCCAGGACCCGGGAGATCTCGTCGAGGCGGACGGCGCCCCCGTCGGCGGTGGGTACCATCAGTCCGGCTATGTCTTCGAGGGATGTGAATTCCCCGAGGGTCCTGACGGTATACGAGGAGGTGCCCTCTTCGAGGGTTCCACCCGGGAGATTGAGATTCGAGGCCGCCAGGATGTTCCCCACGGTTTCCACGTCGATGCCGTGGCGCTCCATGCCCCGGGGATCCAGGCGAACCTGTAATTGGCGCTCCCGACCGCCGGCGATATCCACCGACGCAACCCCCTCGAGTCTCTCGAGGCGCGGTGCGATGACGTCCTCGGCCACCGCCTGCATGTCGGCCAGGTTCCCCAGGCCGGCGATGCTGATGGTGGTCACCGGCAACATCCCCACGTCCATCTTGATCACCCGGGGGTCCCCGACCCCGTCGGGCATCCTACCCCGGACCATATCCAGGGCCTCCCGCATTTCGAAGGTCGCCGAATCCAGGTCAGTACCCCATTCGAAGCTGACCATCACCATCGAGGAACCCTCGCTACTGGTGGAACGAATGGTGTCCACGCCCCCGACGGTGGCCATGGAACCCTCTATGGTGCGCGTGACCTGGCTCTCCACCTCTGCTGGGCCGGCACCATCATAGGTTGCGACGACGACGGCCATGGGGAGATTGATGTCGGGAAACAGGTCGAGCTCCATGGAGAAGAGGGAAAAAGCCCCGAAGATGAACAACACTATGAGTATTACGCCGGTCAATACGGGCCGGCGGATGGAAAGGCTCGGTAGACTCAACGGTTGAGCCCCTCCCCGACCACGCGAACCCGGGATCCGTCTTCGAGGTAACTTTGTCCGGTGATCACCACGGGTTCGTCGACGTCCAGGCCGGAACGTATCTCGACCACGTCGCCGTTGGAAAGGCCGATCTGCACGGAACGCTTCTGCACCGTTTCTCCGTCGACGACGAAGACCGAGGGGTCATCCTCCCTGTCCACCAGGGCGCCCACGGGTACGGTTATCACGTCCGAGGCCCTCTCCACTTCTACGAATACCTCAGCAGCCATGCCCATCCTCAGTTGGCCCGTGGGGTTATCCAGGAGCAATTTCACCGGGTAACCCGCGCCGCCGGGATCCATCACGGCACCGATGTTGCCCACGGATGCCTCCAGTTCCAGGTCTGGATAGGCTCCCACCCCGATTCTGGCCGTCATGCCCTGGGAAACCTGGACCACCTGCCGCTCCGAAAGGAGGCCAACCACTTCCACATTCGATCGATCGGTTACGGTCACCAGGTGTGTTCCGGTACCCACCTGGTCCCCGGTGGAAACGGAAAGCACCGCCACCTCTCCGCCGAGGGGGGCGCGAACCACCGCATCACCCAGTTGAGCCCGCGCAGCATCCAGGGATGCCCTGGCCCCCGACACCGCCGCCGGAGCCGATCTCTCCGCCGCGCGACGAGCCATCTCGAGGTCGTCCGTCGCCGAATCCCAAGCCTGCCGGGAGACAGCGCCCTCCCGATATAGGGGTTCGAGGCGATCGATTTCGCGGCGAGCGGACTCGTAAGCCCGTTGGGCGTCCTCGAGGCCGGCCAGGGCCGAGTCCAGCTGCGACTGGGCCTGGCGAACCTGTATGCGAAGATACTCGGAATCGATGGTCAAAAGGAGGTCGCCCGACTCGACCATATCGCCCTCGGAGACCGCGACTTCTTCCACCTCGCCGGCCACCTCGGCGACGACGTCCGCGCGGGATCGCGGCTCGATGCGCGCAGAGAAAGATATGGACCGGGCAACGTCGCCGCGGGCCGCCGGTGCCGTGTGAACCGCCACCGCCTCGATCTCAGCCGTCGACGCCTCCTCGCCGGGGCCAAACATCCCGCAACCGCCGACCAAAAGCAGCACCGAGATCAAGACTAGCGTGGTAATCGTGGGTCTTCCGAATAATTGCAAAGTCGCGCGAACCGCCTTTCCTATCTCAAAGAATCGATATCTTCTTCTATCTCCAGCATCCGCTCCTCGACGTGGGTTCCGACGCGGCCGAGGAAAGTATCGCGATCCGCTAGGGCCTTGAGAATCTCCACTGAAGCTGCCATCTCGGCCAATTCCGTACCGAGGAGTGACGTTTGGGCTTCGAGCACGTCGGTCACCGTGGTCATCCCGGCCTCGTATCTCAATCGCGCCACGTCCAGGCCCCGCCGAGCGGCGGTCTTTTGAACGAATAGCGAATCGGCCTGGTCCGAGGCCCGCGCTATGCGCGAATGCAGGGAAAGGACGCCCATTTCCAGGTTCACTTGGAGCTCGTGGATCTCGATCTCCTTGCGCTCCACCTCCAGCTCGCGTTCCCGATACGCCCGGCGGGCGCTGAAAGTGCCCTTAATGCGGCGATAGAGTTCCATTTCCTTCTCGGCGACCTCCAGCTGACCGACGAGGGCAGCCAATTCGGCGCTCGCCCCACGCGACTCGAGGACGTCCTCCCTGGTATCCATCTGCGGGACGATCTCCGAGGCATCTTCGGTGAGGAGAACCGGGCGGGCATCCAGGGGAAGACCGAGCAACCTGTTCAGCGATGCCGCCGCCAGGGAAGCGTTCTCCTCAGCTTCGAACAGCTCCGAGGCCGCCCCGGCCAGGGCGGCTTCGACCTGCACCACGTCCAGCTCGGGAACCACGCCCGCCTCAAAGAGCGCCCGCACCTGGTTCAGTTGAGCCTCGACACGCTCTACCGCCGCCCGGCGAAGTTCCACTTCCTCTTGCGCGAGGATGGCGGAGAAATAGGCTTCGATGACGCCAGCGCGCACCGAGGCCATCCGCTGCTCATAGGCCGCAGCCGCCGTACGCCGGAGGGAGTCGAATTGTATGGGAAGGACCTCTTCAACCTGGGCCTTTTCCAGGTCGGTCGGGCCACCGATGGGCAAAGACATTTGCAGCGGAGGGGTTCCCTCGCCCAACAAGTCCTCCAAGGGAATAGTTATCGTGATGGATTGGCGTCCGGGAGGTCCCATGCGGTGTTGGTGCTCCAATTCCGCGGCCTGCAATAAGGTTTCCAGTAATTCTATACGGGCCTTTTTGGCATCGGCCCCCTCCACGTACGCCCTTTGGATGGCGGATTCCAAGGTTATGGATGGAACCTCCGAGGCCCCCACCCCGGGAGACAACAGGAGTGCGGGTATGATCAAGAGACAGATGGCGACGGCGAGGCGACGTAGCATGCGGGCTCCCCCTTCTAGGAAAGAAACCGACCGACCAGTCAGTTTTGATAAGACTGTATCAGGGCCCCGATGTGGTGTCAACGAAAAGGAGCGGATATCCCGTCCATGGGATACCCGCTCCGTGTCTTCGAAATTACCCTACCCTACTTCACGACGGGCGAGGGATCAGCGCCCCCATCTCATGTTACCCATGCCCCCGCCACAGCCCGAGCGAGTGCGCAGCATCCTGGCCTCGGCCTTACGCTGCAGCACGGGATCGCCGCAGTTCGATCCCAAGGACTCCAGTTGCTCCTCGGTGAGGATGCCTTCCATCTCGACTCGCAATTGCTCGCGAAGACCGAAGAACTCGGCCCTCAGGGCCTCGAGCTCCTCACGCTCACCCTGGCGAGCCAGTTCCCGGCTCTTTTCCCGCAGTTCCTCTTGCAGTCCTCGATATTCGTCGTAAAGAGCCTCCATCTCGCCCCTTTGGGCGTCGGTGAGGTCGGTTATCGATGGGCATATCTCTCCATCCTTGCCGCCCCCGAATCCCATGGCGTATGCGGCGCCGGCCACGGACACCACCAAGAAGACGGTCAGGGCCGCCACCAATGCTATTCTCTTCATCATTCGACACCTCCCATTTCGCGTAGTCCGCGTTTACATACGAAGCGTAGCCCATAATTGTGGCAAATCTGTGAAGAAACTGGTAAAGATATGTGAAGCCACTCAGCGCTCGATGGCGAAACGGTAGCCTATACCCCACACCGTATCGATGGACCACGCGTCCCCCGGCGCCCGCCCGAGTTTCTTCCTGATTCGCTTGATGTGCGTATCCACGGTCCTGGTGTCGACGAGGTAATCGTAACCCCAGACTCTCTCGAGGATGAGCTCCCGCGGCAATACGCGGTTGGGATTGGAGGCCAAGAACCAAAGGACCTCGATTTCCCGGGGTGTCATCTCTATCTCGACCGCGCTGGCATTGACGGAGTACCCGCCTCGGTCTATCTCCAGCCCCGGGAGGGAAATCTTCTCGGGGGCGTCGGGGCCTCCCGACGAACGCCTGAGGATCGCCCGAACCCGGGCCACCAGTTCCTCCGGGTTGAAGGGCTTGGTCACGTAGTCGTCTGCCCCGAGTCTTAGACCCTGTATCCGGTCTCGATCGCCGTCGCGTCCGCTGAGGAACATGATCGGGGTCTTGCGGTCGGCCGCTATCCGGCGACACACATCCCAACCATCTCCGCCGGGCATCACCACATCCAAGATCACAAGATCCGGTTGCTCATCCGCCCAAAGTCGGAGGGCGCTCCCTCCATCCCCCGCGGTCAAGACCTCGTAATCCGCCCTCTCCAGATATATGCGGACCAGCTCGACGACGTTGGGATCATCGTCCACGACCAGGATACGCCCGGGCAAGGGAGACACCTCCTTATGGCAATGAGCTTAACTCTATATTGTGAAGATTCTGTGAAGGATCAGTAACGGGTCCTGGGATCGAGGAAATCCCGCAACCCGTCGCCCAGGAGGTTAAACCCCAGCACCGCCAGGGTTATGGCGAGCCCGGGGATCCAGGTCAGGTGGGGAGAGACGCGCATGAGGCCGCGACCGTCCGCCAACATGCTCCCCCAACTGGGAGTTGGAGGAGACACGCCGAGGCCCAGGAAACTGAGGGCAGCCTCGGATAAGACCGCCGAAGCCAGGGCGAAAGATCCCATGACCACCATCGGCCCCGCGAGATGGGGGAGCAGGTGTCGTACGATGAGCCGGAGATCGCCCGCCCCGGCGGCCCTCGCCGCCGCCACGAATTCTCGCTCCTTGAGGGCCAATACCTCTCCCCGCACCAGGCGAGCGAAGTCGGTCCACCCGACGGCGCCCAGGGCCAACACCACGCTCGAAAGCCCGGGCCCCATGAAGGCCACCAAGGCGACGGCCAACAGGATGGCGGGAAAGGAGAGGAAGACCTCGACGACCACCATGAGACCCCGGTCCACCCATCCACCCCAGTAGCCGGCGATGGCCCCGACCGCGAACCCCACGAACGCGGCCAGAATCGTGGCTCCCAGGCCCACGAGAAGCGACACTCGCGCGCCGTAGAGTAGCCTGGTCACGAGATCGCGGCCCACCGAATCCGTACCCAGGGGATGGCCCTCCGTCCCCGGGGTCTCCCGCACTCCGTCGAAGAAATCGTTCGGGGAATGCGGGGAAAGGATCGGCGCACCCACGGCGCCCACGAGCAATGCGATCAATAGGATCAATCCCAACGCCGCCCGCCGATCATTCCTCAGGTGCCCGACCCAGGTCTTGATCCTATCCATAGCGTATCCTCGGATCCAAGGCAGCATACATCAAGTCCACCGCCGCGTTAACCAGGACGAATCCGAAAGCCACCATGAGCGCGGCGCCCCCGATCACGGCGTAATCGCGGCGTCCCACGGCCAACACGGCCAATCTTCCGATCCCGGGCCAGGCGAACACCGTCTCGAGGATCACCGCACCTCCGAACAACCGCCCCAAGAAGAGCCCCGAGACGGTCACCACCGGGATGAGTGCGTTCTTGAGGGCGTGCCTGTATATCACCGATCTCTCGGGTAAACCCCGGGACCGGGCGCCCAGGATGTAATCCTCTCCCAACACGTCCAACATGCCCGATCGCGTCATCCTGGCGATCAATCCCACCGCCGGGGCGGCCAGGGCTATGGAGGGTAGGACCAGGTGGGAAAGGCTGCGCAGTAAGGGCCGGATACCACCCCCGGAGAAGATGGCCCAAGCCGCTTCGGCCAGGGGACCTCCCCGGGCGGACGCCGGGAACCATCCCAGGTTCAGCGAGAAGATGAGTATGAGGAGCAGGCCCAACCAGAATGCCGGTACGGACATCCCACCCACCGATACCAGGACCGCCAGGTAATCGTAGGGGCCTCCGCGGCGAACAGCGGATATCACTCCCAGGGGCACACCCAATCCCAGGGACAGTACGAATGCGACCCCGGCCAATTCCAAGGTCGCGGGGAGCCGATCCAGGATCAGGTCCACCACGGGTCTTTGGTGCCTCAGCGACACCCCCAGGTCTCCCCGGACCAATCTCCCGAGATAGTCCGCGTACTGCACCGGCAGGGGGCGGTCCAGGCCCAGGCGTTGGGCCGCCCGGGCCAGCTCCTCGGGATGGGCGCGCTCGAGGCCCGTCGCTATGAGCACCGGATCGCCGGGGATGACCCGGGCCATGACGAACACCAGCAGGGAGACACCGATGAGGACCGGTAGTGCCATCAAACCCCGGCGCAGGGCAAAGGATGTCACGGGTCCATCACCCCTCCCGGTTCAGTCCACTTCCATCCAGGTCCCGGCTCCGAGGGTGTTTTGGAAGTAGAAAGCACCGGTCAAATGGGGCCGAAAATCGTGCACCGAATCCGCGGACGCGGCCACGTGGTTTTCGTGCAGGAGGTATATCATGGTGGCCTCCTCCACGGCTATGGACTGGACCTCGCGATATAGCGCAGCTCGCTCTTCGACGTCGGATTCCGCTCTGGCGCGATCCAACAGGCTATCCACATCGGGGCTGGACAATCCGGTGAAATTCAACGCCTCCGAACTCGAGTGCATCAAGGAGTACATCAGTGCATCGGGCTCGGGATCGGTGGTCCACGCCACCCGGAGCATGTCGTAATCGCGGGCGATGAGGCTTTGCAGGAAAGTTCCCCACTCCTGGGTTACGACCTCGACCTCGATGCCTATTTCTTCCAGCATGGATTGGATCAGCACCGCCCCCCGCTCCATCCTCTCTCCCTCGGAGATCAGGAGCTCGGCGGAGAAACCATCCGGCACCGAGGAATTCTCCATGAATCCCAAGGCGCGCTCGAGATCGTAACCCGGACCGGAAAAATCTTCATCGTAGGCCCACGAACTCGGCGGCAATGGCCCGTCGGCGGCCACGGCAGTACCCGGATACACCACTTCGACCAAGCGCTCCCGATCGATGGCGTAGGCGATGGCCTTTCGAACGTTCGGGTCATCGAAGGGTTCCCGAGCGGTGTTGAGGCCCATCACACTGTAGTTGCTCCCCACGGCCGAGGTTACCCTGATCTCGTCGAGCGCCTCGAGCCGCTCCAGGTCCTCGCCCGGGACCTCATCCATCAGGTGGATGCCACCGGTTTCCAGCTCCACCACCCGGGTGCTGACCTCGGGGATCGGGCGAAAAACCAGCTCGTCCAAGAGCGGGCGATCTCCCCAGTAATCGTCGAAGGCGCTCAACACTATGCGCTCCTCGGGAACCCACTCCTCCAATACGAACGGGCCGCTCCCCCGTGGCTTATCGCCCAGGTCGCCGACCAGGTGCTCGGGCACCACGTAGACGGTCAGGAGCGTGGAGAGGAAAGCGCCGTTGGGCTCGCGCAAGGTTATGATCAGATCGGCCTCGCCATCGTCGCCCACCCGCATATCCTCGACCAGGCCGAGTTCGTTTCGCCTGGGGCTTTCCAGCTCCGGATCCAGGATTCTCTCGAAGGTGAATATCACGTCCGAAGCGTCGAAGGACTCTCCGTCGTGGTACACCACGTCGTCTCGGAGGTCGAACTCCCACACCGTACCGTCGCCGCTAACCGACCAGCTCTCCGCCAGGGACCCGACGTAATTTCCATCGAAATCGAGTCTCACCAGGGTATCGAAGATTTGATCGCAAACGCGAATGGTGTAGAGGTCGGTGGCCATGTGTGGATCCAAGGAGGCAACATCCGAATTGTTGCCAACCACGAGCCGACCGCCCTCGGACGGTCCAGCCTCTCCTCCGCATCCAACGGCGACCAGGGCGATGATCATGACCGCTACGAGGATCAGCGCCGAGCACTTTCTAAACGACATCGTAACTACCTCCCGATCCCCTCTGGGGGGATTGATGGCCCTGCGGTTTTTCCTAAAGCGAATCTCTTCCGGGTCGCTCGGCCCTGCGCCAGCGGATCTCGCCCGCGGCGTAATCCACCCAGGCCTCGAGCAAATCGCGGCCCAATTCCGGCGAAGCCCCGCGCGGATCCCCGAGTACTCCGTTTTCGGTGAAGGCATCCAGCCCCCGCCCGGTGAGATCTCCCAGCTCCGGATTACCGACGAATCCCCGCTCGAGCCTTTCGGATCGAACGGTGTCGGGGGCCAGGCACATCATCATCGAAGTCTCGATAATATCTGCGTGCGGCGGGGTCCTATCACCGTATCCGTGACGGTCAAGTACACCGAACCAGGCATCCAGTACGGCGCGAAAATCGAGGAGATCGACGATTTCGGCATCCGCCGCCATGGCCCTGATCTCGGGCAGCGCACCCCGGAGGGGGTCGAAGTTTCCCCCGTGGGAGGGGAAGAGTATTATCTCGGTGAAACCTGCCTTCGACAGGCAGGACACCACGCCACCGACCACTTCACCGAGGACCTCGGCCGTCACGCTCAGGGTTCCCGGCCAGGCGAGATGGTGGTCCGAGCAGCCCGGGTACACCACGGGCGCCACCAGGGCATCCCCGAGTTCTTCCGCCAGCGCCGAGGCCAATCCCCGGCCGAGGATGGCGTCGGTGTTCAGGGGAAGGGCCGGCCCGTGTTGTTCGATGGAGGCCACGGCCAGGATCGCCGTGCGCGATCCCTTCGCAATGGCGGTTTCCAATTCCACCCACGTCATGTCTTCCATTGTCATATGTTGCAATCTAGCTCATCTCCCTCGCCTTCAATTCACCCCCGACGGGCCCGGTTCCTGCGTGGAGCGCGAACGCACCGGCGGCAGGGAAGCGACCGCGCCCCAAGAAAGGGGTTATGGACAAATCACTTGGGAGGGGAAAGAACCATGCCGAAGATAGCCATCGGGGGACTGATACACGAAACCCACACTTTCCTCGAGAAACTCACTACGGTGCAAGACTTCGAGAACCGCGGCGTCAACTGGGGGCAGGATGCCGTGGAGGCCAACCGCGAAGTCCACGGTTACATCCAGGGCTTCGTCGAGGTGCTGGAGGAAGCCGGGGCGGAGCCGGTGGGAACCGTGGCGGCCGCAGCCGGGGTGCACGGCTACGTGACCGACGAAGCCTTCGAACTATACACGGGAGCCCTGGTGGACGGCGTCCGCGACGCCATGCCCGTCGACGGCGTACTGCTGTCCCTGCACGGGGCGATGGTGGCTGCCAGCTACCCCAAGGCCGAGGCCGAGGTGGTCCGAAGGGTGCGCTCAGTGGTCGGCGACGACGTTCCTGTAATGGTCACCTTGGACCTGCACGCCAACGAGGATCACGAATTGACCGACGCCGCCGACGCCGTCTTCATCTGCAAGAAATACCCGCACACCGACACCCGGGAGACCGGCGCTGCCGCCGCCACCTGCATGCTGAAGACCCTCTCCGGGGACTTCGAGCCCACCATGGCCATCCATAAGCCCGGGATCATTTCCCCGAGCATCTTCCAGTGGAGCGAGGCTCCTCCCATGAGCGATTTCCGCGCCCGGGCGGAGGAGTGGGAACGAAAGCACCCCGAGATATTCTACACCTCCATCGCGCCGGGATTCGGTTACGCCGACGTCCCCGACGTCGGGGCCACGGTCATCGTCGTTACCGACGGAGACAAGGCGCTGGCCGAGGAGGTCGCCCGGGATCTTTCCAACTTCATGTGGGAGCGGCGCGAGGAACTCGCCCGAAAGCCCATATTGAAGACGGAGGAGGCCGCCGAGCGGGCCATGCAACTGGCATCGGAAGACAAGACTCCCGTGGTCTTGGCCGACGGCGCAGACCGAACCGGGGACAACACCATGCTTCTTTCGGCCCTCCTACAGATGGGAGCGAAGAACCTAAGCCTCTCCAGCATGCACGATCCCCAGGCAGCCCGCGACTGCATCGACGCCGGGATAGGCGCGCGCGTCAAGGTCCGCTGCGGTGGCTGGGGACAGGCATCCGGGGAACCGCTGGAACTCGAAGGGGAGGTAACTCACGTAGGTGACGGAGAATACGTGCTCACCGGCCCCATGGGCAAGGGCGGAAAGGTCCGTTGTGGCCCGTCGGCCACCTTGGACATCGGAGACGGTAACCGGATCATATTCACCAGCCTCAACCACCAGGTCCGAGACGCCGAGGGATTTCGCGCCTTCGGTGTTGATCCCCTGGCCATGGACATCCTGATCGTTCGCTCTCGCATCCACTTCCGGGCCTACTACGAAGACGTCGCCGGGGCCATCGTCGAGGTGGACGCCCCGGGGATGGGTCCCGCGGATCTCGGGGTTCTCACGTATCACAACATCCCCGCCGATACTTACCCGGTGGGCCGACACTGGTCCTGATCCGAGGGGGAGGTGAGAGGGTTACATACGGGGCGCCGCCCGGGCGGCGCCCCGTATTCGCGTGGCTAACCGTGGCGAATTACGCGACCCGGCAGAGCGCCGGTGTGTTCACCGTCGGCTATTACGGCCTGTCCATTTACGAACACCATATCGATGCCAACCGGGTACTGCTTCGGATCCTCGAAGGTCGCCTTGTCCCTGACGGTGTCGGGGTCGAACAACACCAGGTCCGCCCGGTACCCGGGCCGGAGATAACCGCGATCCTCTAACCGCAGGCGCTCGGCGGGCATCGAGGTCATCTTCTTGACGGCGAGCTCCAGGTCTATGATTCCCTTCTCCCGACAGTAATACCCCAGCACACGCGGGAAGGTACCAAAGTAGCGCGGGTGGGGATGACCCGAGGAGGTGGGACCGTCCACCGCGACGGCCCGGCCGTCGGAGCCCACCATGACCAGTTCGCTGCCCATGATGAGATCGACATCTGCATCCTCCATAACGAAGCACACGAAGGATGCCTCGGCCTCGCGCAGCAATTCCAAGGCAGCCTCGGCGGGCGGATGCCCGAGGATCTCCGCCACCTCGGATAGCCTCTTGCCCTCGTAGCTATTCTCGGGCGGGTAGAGGGCTATCTGGAGCCTGTCGGCACCTCCGCGGCGCTTCAGGTTGTTTCTTACTTCCTCCAGGAGCTTCGGGCGAACTTCGGGATCATCGATGCGCTTGACCAAGGCCTCGCGACCGCCGTCTTGTGCCCACCTGGGTACGAGAGAACCGGTAATGCTGGATCCCGAGGCCACGTAGGGGTACTGGTCGGCCAGCACGTCGAATCCCTCTTCGCGGATCCCTTCGATCATCCGGAGCAACTCGGGTGCCTTGCCCCATACCTCGGGTCCCAGGGCCTTGAGGTGCGATACCTGGGTGCGGACACCGCTCTTTCTGGCGACCTCCAGGACTTCTTCCAACGCGGCAATCAGGCCCACGTTATAGGTGGATTCGTCTCGTATGTGGCTGGAGTGAAGGCCGTCCATCTCGCGGACGACCTCGCAGATGGCCGCTATCTCGTCGGCGTCGGCGTAGCTTCCCGGGGCGTAGTATAGTCCCGTGCTCATTCCCACGGCGCCCTCTTCGAGGCACTGGCGCACCAGGGTCCGCATGTCCTCTAGTTCCCCGTCGGTCGGGGAGCGATCGGCGAATCCCATCACGGATGCGCGCACCGCCCCGTGACCGATCATGATACCCACGTTGGGCGCTACCCCCTGATCCTCCAGGAAACGAGCGTACTCATCCACGGTCCTCCAGGGGATATCCTCCGAGCCCCCGGCGCGCTTCATTTCCTCCCTGGCTATCTTCAGGGCGTCCTCGCCCGTCAGCGGCACCGCCGATTGTCCGCATTGCCCGGTGATTTCCAGGGTTACTCCCTGTCGAACCTTGCTTTCGCCCCGGGGATCTACGGCGAGACTGTAGTCGCTGTGGGTGTGGATGTCGATGAAACCGGGGGCCAGCACGCGGCCCTTACCGTCGATGACTTCCGAGGCTTCGCCGAGGTCATCCCCCACGGCGACGATCTCGTCGCCATCCACGGCCACCTCGCCGCGAAACCTCGGTTCTCCACTGCCGTCGACGATGACGACGTTTTTAAACAGCAGATCGTACATCCTCTTCTCTCCTCCCATTCATCCCTCGCGGGTCCGGAAACTCCGAAGCTCCCGGGTTGCCCAGGAGACGTCGGCCACCGCTTCGGCCATTATCTCCAGGCGTTTTTCGGCATTTTGATCCCCCGTGGCGGGATCGGAAGCAGCCACTCCCTGGTGGCCGATCCCCCCGGGGCTCGAATCCCCGACGACTATCATCCCCTGTATGAACATCATGTCGTGAATGGCCCTTATCGTGGTCTCCTGGCCGCCGAAGCGGCCACCGCCGGTGGCGATGCCCGCCCCCACCGTGTACAGTAGACCCTTCTCACTGCGGATCTTTCTACCCAGGTCCCAGAGGGCCTTGACCTCCGCCGAGACCGTCCCGAAATAGACCGGCGACGCCACCACCAGGCAATCTACCTGTGGTACCAGGTCGTAGAACTCCTCCACGGCCGTACCCCTGTAGCACTGGCCCTCGCATACGCGGGAGCAATGAGTACAAAAGGGCGTTTCCAGTTCCGACAGCAAGTCCAAGGCAGAACGGGTTATGGTGTGACATTCTCTCTCGGACAACTTCTTCGCCATCACCTCGAGGAGATGGGCACTGCTACCGTCTTTCCTCGGGCTTCCATTTAGCAGGATCGCTTTCATGGAGATGATCCCTCCCCTTCCCAACATCCATTACTTTCCCCAAGGCCACCCGACACCCCTTCAGGGAAAGGACGTACTCTTTGCGAATGGTTTCGCGAGATGAAGCGAGATGGTGTGGAGGACCGGGTGGGTATAGATCTGGCCGGGGGCGCGGACCGTGGATGATGGATCCGCCTCCCCCGGCTACCACCCTCCGGAAGGGGTGGTTGATGGGCTACGGGGATTCGAGCATTTGCGTAGTCGAGGGACGTCTACTCCTCGGCGGCCTCGGGCATCCAGAATAGGCCACAAAGGCACTTGCCGTCGCGGCGCACCGAGCCCGAGCGGGTCTCCAGGCACGGGCATACGTTTTCGTCTATGTTTTCTATTCGACACGGGCAGTAGAAATTACCGAACATCGAGTGTTTTTCCAGCAGTCCCTCGATGACCACTTCGCGGTGGTTTGTGAAGACGAATCCTCGCTGTTGCGCGAACCGATCGCTGCGACCGTTTATCTCGGCTTCGGGTTCCTCCGGGTAGCGCCTGACGGCGATCTCGGGTTCGGCTTCTAGGACCTCCAGCCGGGCCCCGCAGACCGTACAGATCAATTCTCCGCCCTCGACTACCTCTTCCTTGGGTGAAAAACGCACCTTACATACTGGACAAAGCGGCCTATTCAACTGCATCACCTACCAATTCACGAACTCTATCGGGGTGATAACCCTGCACGGCCTCGCCCGCCACGATGGTTATCGGGAAGGCCGGGGATAACCCGAGATCAGCCATTTCCCTGAAGGCCTCGGCCTTCTCTTCTTCGTCGGCCACATCCAGGTCCACGAATTCGAAGTCGATACCCTCGTCCTTTAGGAAACGCTTCATCTTCTTGCACCAAGGACAGGTGCTAAGAGAATACATCCTCACCATCGAGTTCGACCTCCTTCATATCTCGTATCTACCTCGTTCGGAGGCATAAGTAACGCGCGCGGGCGAAACCGATGACCGCCCTTGACTCGACCGGTGGTTTGGGGTTTATTAGGGATTATGATGTGAAACGGTCCCAATTCGACGGATTTCCCTTAGGAGTGCGTGGCGCATGGGCATGTACAAGAAATATATAAGCCTCGTCGCCTTGGCCACCTCGGCCTTCGCCACCGTACTCTCGACAAGCATGGTGCGGATCGCGGCGCCCTACATCCAGGAATCCTTCCTCCTGCGGTACGCCGATCTCACGTGGATTCACAACAGCTACCAGATATCCTACGCCATCCTCTTACCGGTGTTCGGACAGCTCGGAGATCGCTACGGACGGCGAAAGATCCTCCTCGCCGGATTGGCCCTGTTTAGCCTGGGTTCTATCGCGAGCGGGCTCTCGTGGAACATGGCCTCCCTCGTTATCTTTCGGCTCTTCCAGGGCGTAGGTGGTGCGGCGGTCTTCCCCAACGCCCTGACCATAGGCACCGGCCTCTTCTCCGCCGACGAGAGGGGCAGGGCCATGGGAATATGGGCGATGGGCGTTTCCCTGGGATCCGTGGCCGGCCCAACCCTGGGGGGCTTCATCGTCCAGATCTTCGGCTGGAGGGGCGTGTTCTTCGTCAACGTGGTATTCATACTCATCAGCCTGGCCGCCATAGTCTACATGGTCCGCGTCGAGGAGGAGTTCGACGATTACGCGGGGGCCTTCGATTTCCGCGGTACGATAATGTTGGCCTTCATGATCACGATGCTGATTACCGGTATCGTGTCGGGCCCGGACAGAGGCTGGACCGACCCCGTGATTATGCTGATGATGACCGCCGTATTGGTCCTGTTGCCGCTATTTTGGAGGTACGAGGGGGAGCACGCCAAGCCGGTTATCGATCCCGACCTCCTACTCAATAGGACCTTCATGTCCGGCATGCTCTGCGGTGGAGTCCACCTGGTGGCAATCCAGGGGATGAACTTCCTCATGCCGCTCTTCTTGTCGCAGGTACACGGGTGGGATCCATTGATGGTGGGCCTGATCATGCTACCCCAGGCCCTGGTGCGCCTGGTGATTTCTCCCCTCTCCGGTTACCTCTCGGACAAGTTGGATAACGCCATCCCCGTGGCCATCGGCCTGGTCGTTCGGACCATCGGACTTGTCATGCTGGGGCTTTTGACCCCGGAGTCGACGATGGTTCACATAGGCCTGATCCTGGTCCTGGACGGTACGGGTGCCGCCATGATCTGGGCTCCCAGCATGAACGCAGCCATGCAATCCAGCCCGGAAGAAAAGCGGGGCTCGGTGGCGGGTGTTTTCAACATGCTGAGGTTCGTTATGGGCGCCCTGGGGACGGTGTTCGTCGGGGTAATCCTGGATCTCACCTTCAGAGCCCCCGTGGCGGCCACTCCGGTGGCCGGATACCTGCACGCCTACCTCATGCTGGGAAGTTTCACCGCCCTGGCCCTGTTCAGGGTGAAGGACCTAAACGTTCGTTCGAATCGCGTCGCGGTGACCGAGGACTCATCGGACGAGTTAGTTCGTTAGTCGCCCCTTCGGGCGGCTCGCGGCTATGGAGAGCCCACCCGGGGCGGCGCCGCCAAGTGGCGGACGTCTCCATTTCCGGGCGAGAACGTGGATCTCGACCCCGGGATGCTCACGAGGAGTCCGCGGCCGAAACGCTGGGAAGACGCGCCTCGGCCGCGAAACACCATATCGAGATGTCCATTACACTCACCGCGATAACCGGATCCCCCGAATAGACCGCGGTACGAGATTCACTCCCCGTCCCCCTCGGACGCACCTGCTCGTACCAACCGCGCCATTATGACCGACACCTCGGCCCGGGTGGCATGTCGACCGGGATGAAATGATCCATCCGGATATCCCCCGACCAAGCCCTCCCGGGCCAGGGCCGCCACGGGGCCGCGTGCCCAGTCCGGGATGTCGGGGACATCCGCGAATGACGGCGAATCCGTCGACTCGTAATCCGAGGCGCGGGCTATCATACCGGCCATCTCCGCCCGGTTGATGGGCTCGCGGGGACGGAATGTATTGTCCCCGTAGCCGGCGACGATTCCTCGCCTGGCGGCGGCGAAAACGTATGGCGATGCCCACGCGGAAACTGCGTCCGAGTCATCGAACCAAAGCCCATCCCGCTCGGGGGTGGGCAATCCCAGGGCCTCGACCAGCATCGTCGCGAACTCCTCTCGGGTCACCCTGGCGTCCGGTCGGAAGCTCCCGTCGCCGTAGCCGCGGATCACTCCCAGCTTCGAGAGCAGGAGAACGTGTCCCCGGGACCAATGCCCTCGGATATCCGTGTAGGAGTCCACGGGGCACATGGCGAGAACAGCCCTCCCCTCGATCTCTGCCGACGCCCTCCGGGAAGACGCATCGACCGCCGTCGGCAAGGGGATCCATATCCGAAGATCCTCGCACCAGCGATGGATATGGATACGCGCGGCCTCCCCCGGGGTGACCTCGTCCGAGTAACCCAGTTCGACGCCGACGGGCCCATCGAACTCCCGGATCTCGGAATCGACATCCCCCGATTCGGCCAGGCCCACCACGTCGAAGACCAACCCGTCGATGGGTCCGTGCGGGGGGCAGACCTCCTCGTCGGCATCGCGGGAGAATATCAGCAACTCCATCGCGTCCGGCCCGGCGAGGGGCGGGATCTGTATTTCCAACCACTCCGGCGGAGGAGGCGTGAATACCCCCGTCACGGTCATATCGCTCTCCACGAGGAGATCGATGGTCAACGGCGATGCGTCCACCTCGACCCTTTCTCCATCGACCAACCAATGTCCGAACCTGTAGAAGGGCGCATCCGGCCTGGCGGTCACGGTGACTTCGCTTCCCGACTCAAGGGTGTGTTCACCGGGCTCTGGATCCAGGGAGCCTCTCCCCTCGATGCGTATCGTGAGGGTGTGCTCATCCGGGGGCGGTGGAGGCGGAGGGGGTGTTGGATCCTCCTCCGAGAATACCGCCGTAAGATGCCGGTGGCGATCCATGGTGACGTCGATTTCTTCCGAATCCCCGGTACCCGGGGGCAGGTCCCCCATCCAGTGGCTGAACGCCCAACCGGTTTCGGGAACGGCGGATAGCGAGACCTCTTCCCCGTCGCGGTGGACGAGCCGATGGGGATCGACGTCGACGGTGCCCGATCCTTCGACGGATACGGAGAGTACCCAGCCCACGGTGAAATCGGCGTGCAATTCGTTGGAGATCACCCCCGCCCCCGCGACCGATCCGCCCCCGATCGGGAGCCAGAATGCTACCAGTAGTAACGCTACAATTGCGGATGTAGTGCGATAAATCACTCGTTCACCTCCCGGGGTTCCGCCCGGATTTCCGGGCGGAACCCTTGCGCTTGGGGCGTCGGTTACTCATCCTCGAGTCGAACGGCGTAAACGCTGGTCGTGAAACTTCCCGTTTCGTTGAAGGTCACCTCGAACGTGGTCTCGGCG
>SLGS01000042.1 GCA_007136565.1 Clostridia bacterium
ACCATATCTACTCCCATCTCAATAACGAGAACATCCCGCGATATATCCTGCGACTGGCCAACACGCGCCGGAGAAACTCCCGCGTCTCGGGGGTCGGGATATCTTCGAGGTGCTGGGCGCTTCCGTCCCAGACATCCTCCCCGATCCAGCCGGCCACGCGTCCCACGCCTCCATTATAAGCCGCAATGGCCGGAATTTCCGAGCCGTCGAAGACTTCCACCAGGTGGGCCAGGTACCAACAACCCATCCGCAGGTTGGTCTCGGGTTCCAGCAAGTCCCCGATCTCGAAATCGTCTTCTCCGAGGGAGACTGCGATCCACTCGGCGGTGCTCGGCATCAACTGCATCAAGCCGAGGGCTCCCTTGGGAGATACGGCGCCGGGGCGAAATCGGCTCTCTTCTCGCACCACCGCGGCTACGAGGGAAGCCGGCAAACCATTTTCCCCCGCGGCTTCGCGCAGTGAACCCGAGTATCCCAGGGGGTACAGTCGGTGCACCCCGAGCAATGTCACCACCGCGACGAATGCGATGAGCAGTGCCACTCCGAGGGGCCTTCGAAGGGTGTTCAAGGGTTCTCCCCGCCGGCGCACAGGGCGCTTCGCAGGAGGTCCCTAACCCGCGACCTGGTTTCCCCGGGGGAACCCGAGTTATCCACCACGACGTCGGCCCGCTCGACCTTATCGCAAAGGGGTATCTGCGCGTCCATCCTCCGGCGGATGTCCTCCATCCCGGCACCATCCCTTAGCTCGAGACGCTCTATGCGTTGGGATTCGGGTGCGAAAACCACCCACACCTCGTCGCACATTTCCTCGAGGCCAGCCTCGTACAGTAGGGGCACATCGAGTATCACCAGGTTTTCACCCTGCGCAGAGAGTTCTTCCACGCGCCGGCGCATTCGGGCCACGATATGGGGATGGGTCAGTTCCTCCAGGCGCAGACGGGCCGCGGGATCGGAGAACACCACCGAGGCCAAGGCCGCGCGGTCCAATCGACCGGTGTCGTCCAGGATGCCCTCGCCGAACTCGTCGACGACTTCCCCGAAGGCCTCCCCCTCGGGCTCCAGCACCTCCCGCGCCAGGATATCGGCATCGATCACGGGCACACCCATCTCCCGGGCGAATCCCGAGACGGTGGACTTGCCAGACCCGATGCCCCCGGTAAGGCCCACGATCCTCGCGCGACTCACGATTCGGCTACGACCCGGCCCGGCATCTTCTGGATGGTGGATTCCTTGAATCGCTTTTCCGAGAGGACTGTTAGCCTCCAGGTCCCATCGTCGTTCTTTTTGAAGTACATCTCCCCCGCGAAACCGAATTGAGATTTCAGGGTCTGCATGGCCTCCATTAGTTCCCCTCGACTGTCGAACTCCAGGTGAAAGGTTATCACGGTCGTTTCGGCGGACTTCACGCGCCCGCCCCACCTCCTTTTGCGTTGTAATCCTGGCAGTCGGGGCAAAGGTGCGTTCCCCTACCCCGAAAGGTCATTCTCACGATTTCCGCCCCGCACCGGTTGCAGGGGCTTCCCCCGCGCCCGTAGACCGCTAGGTGTTCCTGGTTGCCCCCGGCTTCTCCCGTCCCGTCCCGGTAATCGGAGAAGGTCGTACCGCGGTTCGCCACGGCGGCTTCCAGTATTCGAACGGTGTTGTCGAAGAGCCGCCCCCAGGCGCCCGGATCCAGGTCCCTCGCCGGGGTGCAGGGGTTGACCCGAGATGCGAACAGGATCTCGTCGACGTATATGTTGCCCAGGCCCGCCACCAGGCGCTGATCCAGCAGGCGACACTTTATGGGCACCCGGCTATCGCGGAGCAAATCGGCGAACCCGGATGCGTCCAGGGCGGGGTCCAGGGCGTCCACCCCGACCCTACCCTCGAGCACCCCCTCGACCGGGGGTATTTCCGCCGCACCCCAGTACCCGAAGCGACGCGGATCCCTAAATCGGAGGGATGCGCCTCCCTCCAGGGACCAAACCACGTGGGTGTGATCCTCCTCGGGACCGCCCGATTCCTCCAGGATCAACGACCCCGTCATGCCGAAGCCGACGGTCCATCCCCAGCCCCCATCCATCTCGAGGAGCAAGTGCTTGCCCCTTCGGCCGATGGCGAAGATGGTGGCTCCCTCGGTGCGGGCCGCGTTTCGCAACGCCGAACCTTCGGTGGTCCTGGGATCGGGTTTCAGTATGTCGGTGCGCCGAAACTCCGCCCTGAGCACCCGGCGTCCTCGCACGCGATCCTCCAGGGATCTCCTGATGGTCTCCACCTCGGGGAGCTCGGGCACGGTGACTCACACCTCCACGGGGCGCATATCGTACCAGTTCTCGCCCATCTTGACGTCCACCCTGAGGGGAACGCCGAGGCTCGCCGCTTGCTCCATGGTGTCCTTTGCCCGGGCCGCCAGGGAATCCGCGGCATCCCGGGGTACCTCCCAGATCAGTTCGTCGTGCACCTGCAGGAGGAGGGATTCTCCATCCACACCGGCATCTTCTTCCAGGTCCACCATGGCCTTCTTGATGATGTCGGCCGCGGTCCCCTGGATCGGGGTGTTGAGCGCCATCCTCTCGGCGAACATCCTCCTGTGGTAAACGCGGTGGTGCAGCTCCGGGAGGTATCGAATCCTACCGAAGACGGTCCGGACGTAGCCGCTCTCGCGGGCTTCGGCCACCACCCGTTCCATGTAATCTTTGACCCCGGGCAATCGCTCGAGGTAACCATCGATGTACTCGCCCGCCTCTTCGGGGGAAATCTTGAGGCTCTTGGAGAGACCGAAAGCGCTCATGCCGTATATGATGCCGAAGTTGACCTCCTTGGCCGCGTTGCGCAGGTCCGGGGTCACCTCGTCCATGGGAACATCGAAGACCTCGCTGGCCGTCCTGCGGTGGATATCCTCGCCGGTCAGAAAAGCCTCGGTGAGGGTTTCGTCGCCGCACAGGTGAGCCAGGATCCGAAGTTCTATCTGCGAATAGTCCGCGGCCACGAGGATCTTACCCTCCGTCGCCACGAAGGCCCGGCGCAGCCGGCGTCCCGTTTCCTCCCGGATGGGGATGTTCTGCAGATTCGGGTCGGAGCTGGAGAGCCGCCCGGTGGCCGTGACCGACTGGTGAAAGGTGGAGTGTATCCTACCCGTCTCCGGATCCATGGCGCCGAGGAGTCCCGATACATATCCCCGGAGCTTGACCAGGGACCGGTAACCCAGGACGTCCGCGGCTATGGGATGCTCCACGGCCAGTTGACCCAGGACCTCGGCGTCGGCGGAGTAGCCGGTCTTGGTCTTTCTGATCACCGGCAGTCCCATCTCTTCGAAAAGCACCTCTCCCAGTTGCTTGGAGGAGCTCACGTTGAACTCGCGACCCGCCCGACGCCAGATCTCCGCCTGCAGTTCGGATATCCTCTCCTCGATCGCCTCGCCCTGCTCGCGGAGAATCCCGGGATCGACGCCGATGCCGTTTAGGCGCATTCTCACCAGGATCGGCAAGAGGGGCATTTCTATTTCCTCGAAAAGCGGCGAGAGCAGGTCCGTCGACTCCAGCTCGGCCTCCAGGGCGCTGGCCAGTTTCCCCAGGGCCCACAGGATGTGCCCCGCGTCGCCTCCATCTTCACCCGTCGGAAGAGAGGCATCCAGGTACCCCCGCACCAGGGAGTCCAGGGGATAGGAGGAACGGGAGGGATCCAGCAGGTAGGCGGCCAGCTCCACGTCGAACAACTTCGCCTCGGGGGATCGGATGCGGGCCCAATGGAGCATTTCCCCCATCCCGTGCCCCACCACCTTCACCTGCGGACGGCCGAGGAGATCCTCCAGCGCCGCCGACAATTCCCCCGCGTCTCCGCGGAGGGTTACGCCGCCGGATTCGTCCGCCGCCAGGGCGAGACGCGGTGACCCGTCCCCGGAGATGCTCCAGTGAACCATCACGTCGCCGTCGCGGTACTCACGGGGTACATCCGAGATCCACCGGGTCGCATCCACGGTCTCTAGGTCCACCGCTTTTGCGGTGGAATCCGCCGCTTCTACGTCCAATCTTTGGAGTAAATTGTTGAAGCCCAGATCCTCCAGCACCGGTCCCAGGCGATCGCCATCGATCTCCGGGGAGTGGAGATCGGCGAGATCGAGGTCCAGGTCCAGATCCGTATGTATTTCCACCAGCACCCGGCTCATCCGGGCCTGTTCGGCGTGCTCCCGGAGTCTCTCGGGGATGACCTTACCGCCGGCTCGCCCGGGGTCGGCCAGGACGTCTTCGAGGGGACCCACGTTCTTCACCAGCTTCAGGGCGGTCTTTTCTCCGATCCCGGGAACACCCGGGACGTTGTCCGAGGAATCCCCCATCAGGGCCTTCATATCTATGAGCATCCGGGGATCGATCCCGTACTCTTCCCGGACGCGTTGGAGGTCGTAGACGTCCATCTGCGTTATACCCCGCCGGGTCAGCCGCACTTCCACGTCCTCGTCCACCAGCTGCAGCAGGTCCTTGTCCCCGGTGACCAGTACCACCTTGTCACCGCGCTCCGCCAGCCGCCGCGCCATGGTGCCTATGATGTCATCCGCCTCAACACCGTCCACCTCGATGCGGGGAATGCCGAGGCCATCGAGGACGTCCTTGACCATGTCGAACTGGGGACGAAGTTCCTCGGGCATGGTGGGCCTGTGGCCCTTGTAATCGGGATATACGTCCAGGCGGTACTTCGGGGCGCCGCGGTCGAAGGCCACGACGATGGAACGGCACTCCGTGTCCTCGAGCAGCTTCAATATCATGTTGGTGAACCCGTAAACCGCGTTGGTCGGTCGACCATCGGGTGCTGTCAGTCCGGATATGGCGAAAAATGCCCGGTAGACCAGGCTGGTACCGTCGACGAGCAGGACGGGCTCGCCGCAATTATCAGTTGACACCGAAATCATCCCCCCGCATTGCAGTCGGTCGAAGCCGGAGGTGCCAACTATCGGCACCCCCGGTAATTCCAATATCGGTTCAATTGTACATCATTTGGGGATCAGCGGGGGAAACCTCGCCGACGGATGAGCCTCACCACTCCCGCGGAGAGGAAGAAGGCGGTGGCGAAAAAGGCCAGGTGGGGAAGGTGCCCGGCCACCCACACCAGGGCATTCCCTACCCAGGCTCCGAACCTGATCCAGGAGCCGGAAAAGCTCCTGCGCATTTCTCCCGCCAGCAGGGACGGGCTCCCGTAGGCAACCGCCTCCGCGGGTTCCTCCTCCACGACGATCGGGGGTACATCGGGAGTGCGTTCGACGGAAATCACCAGTTCCATCGTCCCGTCGATATCCCCCTCGGACCCCTCCTCGGTGGTGCGGGCCACCAGGGTACCCATGTCCATGATCCCTTCGCCGACGGCGGCGGTAACCTCGGGCGGCGCATCCAGGATCAGGATCGACTCCACGAGTCCACCCCGGGAATCGAAGGTCCTGGACTGCTTGCGAAGGACCCCGCCCATTTCCTCGGCGATCATCCTCGCGTTGGCGCTCACCCACTCCACATCGTGTGCCCTGAGGGTCAGGGAGTCTCGCACCACGACGGTATCTTCCCCGGCACCGGCGACCCCGGGGGTTTCTTCCGGGGCTTCCTCATCGCCCTCGGGTTCGATCTCGGGGGGGCTTCCCATGATTCCCACGTCGTTGGGCGCTTCGGCGGGAAGGGGATCGCCGCTCTCGGCCACCAGCCTATCGTGGCCGGGGACCATCAATTGCGTCGAAAGGAGTGCGGCCACGGGCAAGAGCAGGACCAAGGCTGCGGCGGCCGCCACCGCCGCCAGGGAGATGCCACGGCGACGCCCCCGAACGGTCCGGGGCACATCCTGGGCCGCCACACCTGAGATCGCCTCCCTCAATTCCACCCGCAAATCCTCGGGCGGGCTCTCGGAGGGGAGGCCGGCGAGAAATTCTCGAGTCCTTCGGAGGGATTCCAGGGCACGGCGACACTCCGGGCAAGTCGAAAGATGCTCTTCGACTCGCATCGACTCTTCGGAGTTCAACTCGCCATCGATGTATGCAGATAAGTTTTCGCGGGGTATCTCGCAGCGAGAGTTCATTGCCCTTCCCTCCTCTCACCCGGTCCGACGCCCCGGTGGTGGAAAAGTTCCAAGGAGGCGAGGTTTGCACTCAGCGCGGATCGCGCCCGGTAAAGGCGGGACTTGACCGTGCCCAACCCTATTTCCAGGATTTCAGCGATCTCCTCGTAGCTCAGATCTTCGATATCCCTCAAGACGATTATGGACCTATGATGGGGTGGGAGTCGGAGGATGGCATCCTTGACCGCGTCCCTCACCTCGGAGTCCAGGAGGGCGTCCTCGGGATCCGGCAATTCACCGGCCAACTGCCGATCCAGTTCGCCCTCTTCCGTCTCCATGGGATCGTCCAGGGAGAACACCGTCCGGCGGCTGCGGCGACGGAGCACGTCGAGACACACGTTCTTGGCGATGCGGTACAACCAGGTCGAAAAGGACGCATCGCCCCGGAAACCGCCGATGGAGGAATAGGCCTTGAGAAAAGCGTCCTGGGTCACGTCGCGGGCATCCTCGGGGTTTCCGAGCATTCTATAGGCCATGTTATAGATCCGGCCGTCGTATTCGGACACCAGGGCCTCGAAGGCCTCGATGTCGCCGGAGCGCGCCCGACCGACCAATTGTTCCTCGTTCAAAACGCAAACCTCCTCGCTCGCTCTCCGGCATCGGTAACCCACCCTTTGGAATCGCATTCAGTATAGCAGACCGATCACCGGCGGGGCCACGGCCTTTCCCCCAATGCCGGGAGATGAAGCCGCGGGATGCCCCGTCATGGTCGGCCGAATCCGCACGGAAAATGCGGGCGTAATCTCGTTGTCCCCGGGGCGCCCCTTTGCTATAATTGGTGACGTTCGACGCGATGCCGAGGTGGCGGAATTGGTCTACGCGTGCGACTCAAAATCGTATGGGGCAACCCCCCTTGTGGGTTCGAGTCCCACCCTCGGCACAGCCGACGATCACCTCACTTCGAGGTGATCGTCTTTTTTGCCTCCATATTTTCTCCGACGTGATAAGGGGCGTTGCCCCGGCCCGGCGCCGCGATCGGGGTTTCGCGAGGACGGTTTCCAGGCTACGGGAACATGCCGGCGACCCGCGCCCCCGCTCGAAACAGTAAAGCCCTAAACCCGTTGATCGGTCCCACGCCCGAGATCCGTATATCGTCGCCTATGACCTCGAGCAACGCCTTACCGGAATTTTCGGCGCGTAATCTCTCCACGGTCCCGGGGCGGACCTGTATTCGAAGCGTCGGATTGTCGGGCCCCCGTGGCAAGTAATCCACGATGGCGGAATACGAATCGGTCACCGCACCGATGACCTCGGCGCTTCCCTCTTCGGCCTCGAGGAGGATCTCCACCCTCTGGGAACGGACCAGGAAACGAAGGAGGCCCGGGATGCTGTCGAGGTTGTAATTATAGGTGGCGGTGTACTCGGAAAGCTGGTTGAAATAGCTCCTGGCCTCGACTACGCCCCCCGGGAAGACGAAGACACCGAGGGATAGCAACAGCGCTAAGGCGATGACTCGCACGAAGGAGTGGGCTCTCATGGTGTAGGGTCCTCTCTCGGCCGCCCGGGGCCTCGCTATTTCCATCGATCACATACTTCGGCGGGATGGGTTTCCTTCCTCCACCCGAAGCCGCGCGCTTTCCCCCGGGGACCGGATCAGTCGCCCGGGCCCCGGAGCGCAAACGTACCCGATCCCAACAGGGATTCCACTGCGGACCCGAGTCCGCTGTGCGGGGACACGTTGAAGCGCGCCCCCGCGCGTATCACGCAACCGCGATCCTCGAAGCGCAGGAACACCGGGGATTCCCCGCGATTCTCTCCGAGCAAACACCGGAGCTGCTCCATCTTGACGGGATCCTCCAGGGCGGCGTCGGCGCGTATTATGACCCGCCTGATACTACCGGGCCAGGCGAAGCTGTCGGCCTTGATGCCGGGCTGCTCGCCCCGGTGGCTAACCCTGCCCCGGACCAGGACCACGGCCTCGTCGAAAAGGTACTCGGCGTATTCCTCGAAGACCCCGGGGAAGACCACCACCTCGGTTTTGCCCGAGAAGTC
>SLGS01000005.1 GCA_007136565.1 Clostridia bacterium
AACTGCGTTCGCTCCGCGATCCTCAAGGATGAGATCGAGTATTTCGATACCCTCCTCATCATCGGGAGCGAACTGGGTGTCGCGGAGACCGCCGATGGATCCCTGAACTTGCCCGATACGATAATATGGGCTGACCTGGAGCCGTGGGAGACCAAGTTCGACTATAAATCGACCCTAACCGTAAGGACCGACGCAGAGCTCTTCGCCAGGGCCTTGCTCGAGGAGCTGGAAGGCACCACCCTCCCCGATCGTGCATCGTACCTGGACCACGTCGCGCGGCTCAGGGAGACGCTGCTCGGCGAATACACTTCGCCCTTGGATCGGGAGATGGCCGGCATAGTAGACACGATTCGGGGAGCCTTGGATCCCGATGACGTGCTCGTCGCGGACATGACCACCCTTTGCTACCGGGCTTCTCGCATATACCCGGCCTACAAGCCTCGCACTTACCTCTTTCCCCAGGGATTCGGAACGCTGGGATGGTCCACTCCCGCCGCCTATGGCGCGAAACTGGCTCTTCCCGATCGCCGCGTCGCGGCGATAAGCGGCGACGGCGGATTCCTATTCGCTTCCCAGGAGCTCGCTACGGCAGTGAAGTACGAGATTCCCGTGCCGGTGATCCTGGTGAACAACGAGCACTACGGGGTCGTGGCAAAGACCATGGATAGTCGTTATGGCAGACGGATCGCCACCGATATTCACAACCCCGATTTCGTCAAGTACGCCGAATCCTTCGGCGCGCGCGGAGTCAGGGTCGAGGATCTCGCAGAATTCGAACGAGCCCTGGAGGAATCCTTCGAGGCCGGTGGCCCGACGATCATAGACGTGCCGGTTAAGTTCTGAGAGGGGGACCTTTAAGATGACATTGAATCTCGATGGGCTGCTCTCCGATCGAGCCCGCGTGCGCGGCGTCGATGGGGTCATCGGGGGTTTGCGCAGGCAGAAGAAGGATGCCATACCCCTTCACTACGGATATCCGTATCCGGATTCGTATCCCCTGGAGGAAATCTCCAGCGCGGCTCGCTCATCCATTCTCGAGGACGGATGCGAATCCATCAATTACGGTGGGGCGGATTTGGCCGAAGAATTTTCGCGACTGGTCATGCAGCGATTGGGTAAGCGGGGCATTACCTGCCGCGAGGAAGAGATGTTGGTCACCAGCGGCTCGTCCCAGGCGATCAACCTGGTCTGCTCGGTCTTCGTGGATGTGGGGGACCGGGTGCTGGTCGAGGCACCGAGTTACATGGGTGGGCTGAATTCCTTCCGAAATTTCGGAGCCGACCTGGTGCCCATAGAGGTCGATGAACTGGGGATTAGGACAGACGAATTGGCCGACAGATTGTCCGAGTGGAGGGCCGCCGGAGAATCCATGCCGAAGGTCCTCTATTCCATAACCAACTTCAACAACCCGTCCGGCTGCACGACCTGCGAGCCGAGGCGTCGCGAGTTGCTGGACCTCGCGGAGGAATACGGTTTCCTCATACTGGAAGACGACGCTTACGGGGAATTGCGCTTCGAAGGGGAAGACATACCGCCCCTGGGGGCCATGGATGACCGCGGCGTGGTCGTACACGTGGGGTCGATGTCCAAGATCCTGGCGCCCGGTGTTAGGCTCGGGTGGGCGGTGGCCGACGAGCGGATAATCCAGATGATGAACGTCCACAAGGCCGACGGCGGGACCAGCCCCCTGGCTCGTACCATCGTCGGCGCGTACCTTCGGGAGACAGACATGGATGCTAGGCTCGAAGAATTGCGCGCGGGATACCGGTTGCGCCGCGATGCCGCCGTGGGCGCCATGGAGGAATTCATGCCCCAGGGTTGTCACTGGACCGTCCCCGAGGGTGGATACTTCCTGTGGTTGACCATACCCGAGGGCCTGGATTCGGACGATATGCTCGATGACATGGCCGAAGAGGGCGTCAAGCCCCTCAGCGGACGCCAATTCTATTGCGACGGCAGGGGCGCGCGAAACTTCCGCATTTCATACAGCTACCCCGAGCCCGAGGCCGTGCGAACGGGAATCGAGTTGATGGCACGGGTTATACGGCGCCACATGGAAGCAATGGAGGGCTGAGGTTGGCATCCCTTCGAAGCCACGGTGAGCGCTGGTTCGCCTCGGAGACGAGCTTCCGCGAGGATTTGCCCCGCTACTGGGGGGACTGGGGACTCGACTCCGAGGTAGGGCGCCTCCGATCGGTGTTGCTGAGGCGCCCGGGTGTGGAAATCGAGGGTGTGATCGATCCGGACGTTCCCAGATGGCTGGATGTCATGGATCCGGACCTGGCCAGGAGACAGCACGACGCCCTCGGGGAGATTTATACCCGGCACGGCGTCGAAGTTCATTACGTCGAGGGCGACGCCGGGAACAAGCCCAACGCCCTCTTCGTCCACGATCTCGTCGCAATGACTCCCGAGGGAGCCATCCTGGCGCGGCCCGCCATGGAGGCTCGAAGGGGAGAGGAAGTCTCGGTGCTGCGGGCATTGGCCCGGCTCGGCGTTCCCGTCGTTCGAACTATAACGGGGCGGGGTACCTTCGAGGGTGCGGATCTCATGTGGGTGGACGGAGAAACCGTGATCCTCGGCGTCGGGAATCGATCCAACCGGGAAGCCGTCCGCCAGATAGAGGAAGTACTCCGGCCGATGGGTGTTACGAATTTCCTCCCCTTTCAGGTTCCCTTCGGTCAGGCCCACATCGACGGTCTTTTCAACCTGGCCGATACAGATCTGGCGTGCTTTTTCCCCTGGCAGGTCCCCTTCGAGATAATCGACTTCTTGCGAAGAAGGAATTTCCGCCTGGTCGAGGTGAATTCCCCCGAAGAGGCCAAGATGGGAATGGCGACCAATTTCGTCACCATTGAGCCCGGATTGGTGATCATGCCGGCGGGGAACGAGGGAACGCGCCGCGAGCTGGAGCGAGAGGGAGTAGAGGTTATAGAGTTGGACGTCAGGGAGCTCCAAAAAGGCTGGGGAAGTATCCACTGCATGACGGCACCCCTGGCACGTGACCCCATCTAGCCTTCCCAATTTAGCGTTGTTTTTCGCGACCGATCGGTACTGCCCAATTCGGAGGGAGACATTCGAGATAAATGAAGATTCGCCAATTTCGCCACCTCGCCATAGCCCTTGTGATCACCCTGCTCCTGCCGGGAGCGGTTTTAGCCCACGATTCATCATCGGCTCTTCGCGGACCGCGTTTTGCCGATTACGACCCGGGGTTGGAACTGGAGGCAACGTCCGCCATGGTGGTCGACCTGGTGACGGGTGATATCCTCTTTGAAAAGAATGCCGACGAGCGAATGGGGCCAGCGTCCTTGGTCAAGGTCGGCACACTCTCACTGGTTTTCGACGCCTTGCGCCAAGGCGAGGTGAGCCTTCAGGATGCCGTCCCCGTAAGCGAACGAGCGTGGGCGGCCAACGTCCCCGGCTCGAGAATGTTCATAGAGGCCGGAGACGAGATCCCGCTGGATCTCTTGATCCAGGGCATTGCCGTGGCCTCGGGCAATGACGCTTCCATCGCCGTGGCGGAGTACCTGGGTGGTTCCGAGGAGGGGTTCGTGTCGTCCCTCAATTCCCTGGCCAATGAGCTCGGCATGGAGAATACCACCTTTAGAAACTCGCACGGGCTACCCGCCGAAGGGCAGTTCACCACCGCGAGGGACATGGTTCGGCTGGCCCGGTATTTCAGTTTGGAATTCCCCGAGGCCGAGGCTTACACGAGTCAAAAGGAGTTCGTCTACGGAGTCGAAACCCCGCATCGCCATTGGAACGGGCTACTTTTTACCGACGACAGGGTGGTCGGGCTGAAGACCGGCTTTACGGGTGACTCCGGTTTTCACCTGGCGGCGACCGCGCGGGATGGCGATAGGCATTACCTGGCGATAGTCATGGGTGTGGGCGCGGAAAATTCCATGGAATACCCCGAGGGTACGGCAACCCGCGAGGGAGAGGCCGGATCTTTGCTCAATTGGGCTTTCAACAATTTCGAATTGCACAACCTCAGGGCCCCCTCGGATCTCCCCGATGACGTGAGGGTGTACGGCGGGAGGGAGACCTCGGTGGCCATAGTGATGGAACGGGATATCCCCCCCATGACGCTTCCCAAGGGTACGGCGGGAAATATTCGCTACGAGTACACCGTGGACGAACCCCTCCGGGCACCCCTGGCGACGGGCGACAGGGTGGGTGAAATCGTGGTATCGTGGGACCCCGGAGACGGAGAAGCATCCGTCGCCCTTGGTAACTGGGGGCTCTACCCCGAGGAGGACGTTGAACTGGGGGGGCTTTGGCGCAGGTTCATAGATTGGCTCGTATTATTGTTCTCCGGATAGCGATAATCGCGGACGCTCCGCGGGACTTACGGGTTTGAAGGAGCACGAAAGGCGATTCGGGAATGTAATGTGACGGGCGTATGCGCCCATGGGAGGTATTGAACTATGGCATCCAGACGACGCAGGGCGGTAGTATGGACCTTCTTGGGAGTTGTCCTGCTCTTTCTCCTTCTTTCGTCCACCATCGCCTATTACTACACAGAGATTCTCTGGTTCGACGAACTTGGGTTCCTCAGCGTATTCGCGACTCGGGCCTTCGCCCGGGCCGCCCTCGGCCTCGCAACAGGGTTGGTTTTTGGGCTGTTCCTCTGGGGTAACCTGCGATTCGTTCGCAGCAGTGTCATGCAACTTTGGAGCCAGGTGGAAGAGGCCGGGTTTGGGGGATGGGTGCGGCCACGGATCATCGACCGCATCAGCCTCGTCGTCTCGGTGATTTTCGGGTTGCTCGCGGGGATTTCCTTTTCCACCGAGTGGGAGTTGATTCTTAGGTTCATGAATCGCGTGCCCTTCGGGATCCTGGACCCCATCTTCGGGAGGGACGTGGGGTTCTATATATTCTCGCTCCCGGTTTACCAATTGCTGTTCGGATCGGCAAGCTTCCTGTTGCTGTTCGCGCTGGTGATAATGGGGCTGATCTATTTCTTCGCCGGCTCGATCAACTTCCTCGGGGGACGGGTTAACGTTCATCCCAGGACCCGGCAGCATCTCGGGGCACTATTGATCGGGTATTTCCTGCTGCGGGCCTGGGGCTATTGGCTCGACGCCTTCGAGTTGCTCTATTCGCCCAGGGGCGTGGCCTTCGGAGTCGCGTACGCAGATGCGTACGCTCACCTGCCGGCCTTGAGAATAATGGTCGTGTTGTCCGTACTCGCCGCCGCCGTGACGATATGGTATATCCGGTCGAGGGATATCAGGTGGATATATGCGGCCGTGGCGGTAATGTTGATCGGCTCGGTGGGTCTCGTCAACATCTATCCCATGGCAGTTCAAAGGCTGGTGGTCGATCCCAACGAACTGGCGCGGGAAGTTCCCTATATCGAGCACAATATCAGGATGACCAACGAAGCCTACGGGCTATCTTCGGTTCGCGAAGAGCAATTCCCGGCGTTGGACAATTTAACCTGGGAGGATCTGGAGAACAATTGGGATACCATCGAGAATATCAGGGTCTGGGATTGGCGTCCCCTGCTGACGAGTTACAGGCAGCTGCACGCCATTCGGGCTTACTACGATTTCCTCGATGCCGATGTCGGCCGATACACGGTGGATGGAAACTACCGGCAGGTCCTCTTGTCCGCGAGGGAGATAGACTCGAGTCGGATCCCCGGGGCCCAAACCTGGGTTAACCAGAGGCTCCAGTACACCCACGGGCACGGGCTAGTCATGACGCCAGCCTCCGAGGTCACCGAGGATGGATTGCCCGAGATGTTCATAGAGGACATCCCACCGACCAGTTACGTCGATCTCGAGATCGGTAATCCCGCCATCTATTTCGGCGAGGGCACCTTGGATTACGTAATCGCCAACAGTCACGAACCCGAAATCCACTATCCCGACGGGGATCGCAACGTCCACATTCACTACGACGGCGACGGTGGTGTGCCCATAGGCGGAGCCATCCGACGGAGCGCATTCTCCCTTCGATTCGCGGATTACAATATCCTGATAAGTACGGCACTGCATTCGGAGTCCAGGATGATGTATTACCGCAACATTCGCGATAGGATCAGGCACCTGGCGCCATTTTTGGCCCTGGACGAGGATCCGTATATCGTCCTAGACGAGGAAACGGGCGGGCTCTTGTGGATCCAAGACGCCTATACCTACTCTACGCGTTATCCGTATTCGGAGCCCTACGAACGCCAGCTGAATTACATCCGTAACTCCGTCAAGGTAGTGGTGGATGCCTACACCGGGGAGACGACCTTCTACGTGTTCGACGACGAAGATCCCTTGTTGAGGACCTACCGGAACATCTTCCCGGACCTTTTCACGGATGCTTCCGAGATGCCCGACCATCTTAAGGACCACACGCGTTATCCGCTGGGGCTCTTCGAGATCCAAATGAACATGTTCCGGACCTACCACATGACCGATCCGGTCGTCTTCTACAACAAAGAGGATCTGTGGGAGGTACCCGAAGAGATACATGCCGGTGTTGCCCAGAGAATGGAACCGTACTACACCATGATGAATCTACCCGACGGAGACGGGCTCGAGTTCATCCTGATGATTCCCTTCACGCCCTCGGGAAGGGACGTCATGGTGGGGTGGATGGCAGCGCGATCCGACGGGGATAACTACGGGGATCTGCTGGTGTACAATATGCCGCGGGGACGCACCGTTCTCGGACCGAGGCAAATCGAAGCCCGTATCGACCAGGATGGCGACATATCCCAGTTGTTTACCCTCTGGGGACAGAGCGGATCCCAGGTCATCCGGGGCAACCTCCTGGTGATTCCCGTGGAGGACTCGCTCCTATACGTGGAACCCGTCTACCTGGAGGCCGCGGACACGGCCCTACCGGAGCTTCGCCGAATTATCGCGGCCCACGGCAATCAGCTCGCGATGGGCCGCACCCTGGAGGAGGCGCTGGAGATACTCTTCGGCGTGCGTCCCGACGTGGACGTGCCCGACGATCCGGACGCCCCCGACGTGCCCCTGACCGATATCGAACTGATCCTGCGCGCCCACGAACTATACCAGAGCGCCCAAGAGGCCCTCAGGCGCGGAGAGTGGGCGAGATACGGGCGTATCATGGATGATCTGGGTGACGTATTGGAGCGGCTGGGGGATGACCTGATCGTCGAGGAGGATACCACCGACTGAGTCTGACTTACAGTACGACGGGGTCGGCCGCGGCCGACCCCGAACCTGGATGGGGGTTTGCCCGAACACCATGGAAGAACCAGTCATTGTACCCGTGAAGCAATTGACCGACTACATCGATCAGCGAGTCTCCGTACGGGGATGGTTGTACAACAGGCGCAGCGGCGGAAAGATTTCCTTCCTGGAGGTACGCGACGGCACCGGTGTGGTGCAGGGGGTGGCTTCGCCCACCGATGTGGATGATGCGACGTGGGAGAAGATAAGGGAAATCACCCAGGAGTCGTCGCTGGTGGCGACGGGAACCGTGCGCAGCGATCCTCGCTCCCCCGGGGGCGTGGAAATGCACCTGGATTCCCTCGAGGTAATCCAGATGGCCGAGGAATACCCCCTCGCCCTCAAGGAGCACGGCGTCGAGTTCCTCCTGAACAACAGGCATCTGTGGTTGCGTACCCCGAGACAGGTGGCCCTAATGCGTCTTCGGGATCGAATAATGCGTGAATTGGAGGACTTCCTCAGGGACGATGGATTCCTCCGGGTGGATACACCCATCCTGACTCCCAATGCCTGCGAAGGAACCTCCAACCTCTTCGAGACCGACTTCTTCGGAGATCCCGCCTACCTCACCCAAAGCGGACAGCTCTACAGTGAAGCCACGGCCGCCGCGCTGGGCAAGGTCTATTGCTTCAGCCCCGCTTTCCGCGCCGAGAAGTCGAAGACCCGCCGTCATCTCATAGAGTTTTGGATGATCGAACCCGAGATGGCCTTTTACGACTACGAGGATAACCTGCGATTGCAGGAACGCCCGGTCGGTTACGAATACGCTATACACACGGCTTGTCTGTGTTCGATCTGCCCTATTTGT
>SLGS01000015.1 GCA_007136565.1 Clostridia bacterium
AAGATCCACATCCCGTTTGTAGCTTCGAGCACCAAGACCGGTTCAAGGGGAGGTGTGGAGGCCGCAGATTGGGATGTGGATTATTTTAGACATTTGAGGTCATGGATGAGGCAGGCATGACCACTGTAGACACGCGAATACTTCAAAGAGCGCTACCGACGGACGGCGGGTTCACCGCGTTTTCGAACCGAAGGATAATTTCCCAAGTTCACAGGCGAGGTAGATTTGCCGCCTGCTGTGGATCGGGTCTTATTGATACCAATACGGTTGTCCTTGTATGTGAAGAATGGTTTCATCTTCATTATGCCGGTAGTTATCGATTTCAATCACAAACAGTCCCGTATCATCTATCACGTCACCTTCCCAGTGGAAGGTATATTCACCATCAGCATATGCTCCTTCAAAGTGAGACATTTGCTCCCAGTCTTCAAACTCGATCAAGTAGAAGTCAGTTACTTCTTCGATGGGAGACGGTACCCAATAATCAACCTGGAAGAGGGTATCACTAGCTTCTGTAACCTTGGTACGGACTGCTCCTTCCGGAAGTGGGATCGACAATTCCGGGCCGGATACTTCTTCTGGGGCTTCTCTTTGACTTGACTCATCAGCGGGTTCACCGCTACCGCCGCAACCAAGCAATAATGCCAAAGACACCATCAAAACAACAACCAAACCAGTCTTCTTCATAACAGAGTCTCCTTGCCTTTACGGTTTGTTCGACTACTCTCGGCTACCGGCACAATAATGCCTAGATTCCGGAGCAAGTACGAGGGCTGCTAACATTTGCTAAAGTTTAACATCCCGCGAGATCCCTTTCAACGAAAAATGGTTACCCAGAAGCGTCCGGCTGGTGTGTGGAAAGTAGAGTCCAGTATGGTGTGTAAGAAGAGTAGGCTCCCAGGAGGCTGGCAGGAGGGCGAATCCGTCTTCTCGCAAAGTTGAAATGCCAACGGGCTGTTAGCCCCGGGGTGTGTAAGCGCACCGCATAGGCAGTGCGGACAGAATATCGGATTCTTCAACGTAACGGGACGATGTCCTCACGAGAAGGAAAGAGCACTCACGTCCTCGTAGGGGTTGGGTAGACTGGAAGACCGATCCAGGTGTTAGCGCCGGGCTAAGCTAGCCCCATTGGGGACGCCCCAGGCCGGCGTTGACATGCGATCTTTTTCAGAAGGATGAGGGACTGGTGAGATTTCTGGAGACAGCGCTGAACTAGGTGGTGGAGGCTCAGGTCACTGACCACCTCAAGGCCGTGCCCTACGAGCGGTCGGAGGAGCGCCAGGGACATCGCAACGGCTATCGGGCCGGGGAGATGAAGGCTCGGATGGGTCTCCTAGAGTTGCAAATTCCTCGGGTGCGGGGTGGTGGGTTCTCCACCGAGATGTTCGGGAGATATCAGCGCAGCGACTAGGCGGGTGCCTACACGGCAGTCCAAGTTACACGAATGAGTAATCCAAACCCGATCAAGCCTTTGGAGAGGTGGAGGTGTAAAAAACAACATCTGGCTCGGGAAAGAGGGACGTAAAGCCCCCATCGTGAGGAAGAATAGGCGTCACGTTCTAGTCAGCTCTTGAGATTCGACCACTTCTTCCAGGTTACGCACCACGCCCATAAATAACGAATGGCCGTTGTCCACCAACCTGTTGCTGCAAATGTGGGCGGCAATCCCTGGACGGCTCACGATACCCTCGGCTTCGACACTAGTAAGCACCTAGCTGTTTGGCGGGTTCCGGTTTGTTACCATCCCGCGATTTGTGGTTTGGTGGGCGGACTTGCTAGGAATACAAAGCTATCACGATGTCGTTGGCCATCCCTCGGAGTGGCTGCATGGATTAGGTTCCGTCAGCGGAGGAAGCGCTATTGCGCATCAACTTCCCGAAAGACCGCGGTCAGGGTACGGTCTTCGCGAACGACGAAGGGATAGTTGGGACTGGTGCTGAGTCTACGATTGCCTTCTCTCCATTCCTCGAATTCGTATCCATCGGCAGCCTCCGCTTTGACTGCGATGTCCCGATCCCTCGGATATATACCCTCTCCGGTGACGGAACCGCCATCCTCTGGCCGAACGCGAAGACGGATCTCGTGTTCGCGGGGACCACAGCTCACGGTGAGACTGCAGATAAGCACAAGCAACAAAAAAGAGATGAACATCTTTCGAGTCCCGCTTGGCATCCAATACCCCCCAAGAGACTCACGACCGAGACTTGGTCGCAGATCAATTACCGTAATTGCAAACTATTATGGCATGGATCCAGGCACTGATCAAAATGCGACTAGTGGTTTGCGTTACGGCGCGGGCTCCACGAGAGAACGTGAGAACCCGCACCGCTTATCAAGCCCGAGCAATTGCTTCTTGCGGCTACCCGTGTGCTAGGACGAAATCCCTCACCACCGCGGACCACTCCTCCGGTAACTCCGTCATGACATGATGCCTCGCGCCGGAAAAGATGTGCATCTGACCATCGCGCAGGCTATTGAAATAGGAGAGAGCATCGATGGGCGCCGATCCTGGATTCTCTCGACTCCAGGTCATGAGTACCGGGGTCTCGAGTGATCCGGCGTGTTCGCACATGTATTTCCCCCGGTACATCTGGTTATTCCGATTATCGTCCTCTGTAGAGCTGCACATCTGCCACCGGGCGGTCGCTGTTTCGTTATTCCTGTTGCCCATCTCCAACACGAGGTCAATCAACTCGTCGGTGACGAGTTCCTTATTCTCGAAGTTCTTCTCCATTTTCCGGCGGACGGATTCCCGGGTGGGTGCTCCCTTTGAGTGGGATTTTGCCTTTGTCCACGGTCGCCTCGGGGGGCGGTAATTCCTCAAGTTTGGATCCCACACGACATACCTGTCATCCGGAGTAGCGGTGGCTCCTCGGCTGTTGATGACCAACAGGCTTTTCACTCTATCGGGAGCCTCGTGCGCCACGTAATTTGCCATCCATCCTCCGAGGGAGTTTCCGCCCACGTGCGCAACGAGATCCAACGTTTCAAGAAATCTGACCACGAAATCCCCCTGCGCCGTGGCCGGATAGTATTCTGAAGAAGGGCAGGGTGTGCGGCCGTATCCAACCATGTCGAGGGCTATGACGTGTAGATCCCGGGACAGGGGCCCGACAGCAGCGCCGTAGTTGAGCTCCGCACAGGAACTCGACCCTCCTCCGTGGATTAGGATTAGGGTTTCTTCGTTCGCGTCGCCGGCTTCGATATAGTGGGTGTTAATTCCATCGACGTCAACATACCTGTGTTCGAACGTTTCTGACATAATTGCTCCCTTCGAAATTAGGGCAAAGTATAACCCGGATCGATGCCTTCAATCCGGGAAAGCCGCGAGTCGCTCGCGCAAATCACGATTCCTCGGTACTAATTTCCCGGGCACCCCCCGTAGTCCTGTCGCTCGATGATCATCTCGCCGATGGGACATGGCGATCTTGTGGTAAAGTGAGGGGGTAGCGCAATTTCGACGGGGAGAAATATCGAAGGGGCTCAAGATGTCGGGCAAGACCTACACTTTGGCTATCATCATAATATGCTTGTCTAGATTGACAGACCATTGGCTGCGAATGAGTCCGATACCCTTCTTCCCCGAAATCATGGCGGGTTTTGACGTAGGCTACGCTGGTGTTGGAGTTCTCTTCTCCGTCCTCTCGATAGCCCTGATTACAATGCAAATGCCGGCGGGGATCATCGTGGACCGATTTCCTGCCCCCATGATATCTGCCATTGGAATGGGGATCGTGGGTGCCGGCGGCGTTGCGTTTGCCCTGGCTCCATCCTATGGGGTCGCCATGGCGGCGAGGATCGCCATGGGTGTAGGCGGCCCCCTTTCCGAGGTGGCAAGTATTGCCATGATTTCTAGGTTGTCCCCACCGCGCGCCCGGGGTAGGACTATAGGTTTTGTCGATATGAGCGTGGGTTTCGCCTACTTTCTCGCCCTGGGTATCTTGCCCTTTGTGTCCCAATACCTGGACTATCGGATGATCCTGCTCATACCGGCGCTGAGTGCGATCCTCATGGCTACCATGACCCTAAACATGTCGCGCTACAGTATCCTTCGCCCGGATGAATCATCGACGCAGAGTCGCCCGACGGGTTCCATCGCTTCCTCTCCGACGACCCTGCGAGATAAATCTTGCGAGTTGTTCTCGCGCATTCGTGCCACCCTCGGGAATCGGGCCATTTTGCTCCTATCCATCATGGCATTCTTGGGATTCGCCGCGGGAGATGCCATGATGGTGTGGTTGCCCACCTACCTGCAGGATATCCGCAATTACACCCACGATGGGGCATCCATGGTAATGGTGGTCACCCTGGCAGTCTATGTTCCGGGTGCGCTTCTCGCCGGTAGGGCATCCGACGCATGGCGTCTTAGGATCCGGGTGGTTCAGGTGGGCTCCGTACTCATGGGGTTGGCCTACATCGGTATACTCTCGTCGCCGGCGGACCATATTCTCCTACTGCTGGGGCCACTGTTCGGTGTGGGTTACGCCTGGAACGTCGGCCCGATGTTGACTTTGGCTACGGAGAAGGTAAGACCGGCCTCAATGGGGATGGCCGTATCCCTGGTCTTCATGTTTGCACAGCTGGGCACCGCCGTTTCCGGTGCGCTTCTTGGTCAGCTGGTGGAGTATTTCGAGGGATTCACCGTCATATGGGTAGTGGCCGTTGCCCTCCTGACCCTCCGTTTGACTATCTCATCTTCTCCACATTTCTCGGGAGATACTCCGGTGGATCCGCCCCAATAGAGACGGGATAATCCAGCGAGATGGAGAATCATGATCCGATCGAGATCGATTTGAGGAGGGGATACGTATGCCTAAAAAGATTCGAGATCGCAAGACCGATTCGAGCACTATGAACGTCAACGTCATACACGAAGAGCAGCTGACTCCAGGGGATTACATGGCGGACGTCCTCGCCAAGATCGCCGGTAGTTGGATCTTCGTAATCACGTTCTTCGCTCTCTTGGTGACCTGGGTCATCCTGAACGCTTACCTTCTCGGTGGTCTAGCTCCAGATCCCTATCCGTTCATACTGCTGAATCTCATACTGTCGTGCCTCGCGGCAATCCAGGCTCCGATAATCCTGATGAGTCAGAACCGCCAGGAGTCGCGCGATCGAATCAGCGCCGAACAGGACTACATCGTTAACGTGAAGTCCGAGGTCATGATCGAGGAGTTGCTGAAAAGGACCGAGGTTATTGAGAATAACCTGTCGATCCTGCTAGAGCGAGGTTTGCTAGATGGCAGCAAAGGCCATGACTCATGAGCCTGACTCCGACCATGCTCCTGACGCGTGTGGATGGGGCCGGAGCCAGGTGCTGTCTGCAGTCGGTATATCCCGAAGTCATTCAGTGAGCGGTCCCCGGGGTGATTACCAGAGCGGCCCGTCGAGTAGTCGTGGGGCCAGATTAATCGAATGGGATGGTCTCCACTGTCTCACGCCCATCTGCCGTGACGATGGCGAAACCTATTTCATCGACGATTTGCTCCTCGCTCCACTGCACGATCCCCTCCCACATGTCACCGTTCTCGGGGAACTCTAGGGCTTCACGTGCCAGCTCTCGTCCCTCTCCGAAGAGCAAGAAGTGAACCGACGATAGCTCGGACAGGTTTCCATCCATAGGTCCTTTTCTCTCTACTAGGGTGACGTTGAAGCGCCGATTGCGGTCGACTTCCACGACGGATCCCATGAGCAAACCGCCCCAGTGTCCTAGGTCGATAGTTTCGCTTCCCCCGGATCGATGCCACTTGTCTTGCGCGGCGCTGATAACGTACTCCAGGCGCATATCGCCCTCCCGAATTGAGCGCACCTGTGTGGTCGCCACCCCCGAGTCATCTGCCTGTGGTCGTCGATATTCGATTTCCACCAGCGGGTCCACCGGTTCGGGCAAACTGAGACGCGCTTCGAACGAGAGGGGCGCTTTGCGGGTGAGCTCGGCCTCCTCCCACTCGCTTGAGCCGATGATCCTAAAATGGACGGATACCTCGGAATCCCGTGCGAGCTCTCGAAAACTCCACGAAAGGCGGACGGCATCCGACCGTGTCCCTTCACCGACTTCGAGCTCGAATCGTGGATGACTATACCATGCCGCTTCACGCTCCGCAGCATCTATGGCCCGCGATATGGATTCGACTCTTTCCCGTACTAGCCCCAGCTCCTGTTGGTGTTGCTTCGGTATGGTTTCGACAGCCCTCGAAATATGTCGGACGGTGGAGATGACAAATAGATTCAGTACAATGACAACCGCCAATAATACCACCAACGGGGCGGGGGTCTTACGCCAACCGATATCGTCTTCCAAGGTGTAGAGCTCCCTTCTGCGTCTTGAGATGGTACCCACACTTCGCAAGGACGCACGAAGCCCGAAATAGGTTCCCGGCTCGGACTCCTTGACTTGGTTGATGTATCCATCTAAGATGTGAGTGAGCGCTCAGTCAGGAGGTGCCGAGTGGAGGATAAGAGGGAAGCAATAAGGCGTGGAGCCATAGAGGTTATTGCGGACAGGGGCTTTCACGAAGCCACGACCCGGATGATAGCCCAAGCTTCGGGGGTCGCCGTCGGTACTTTGTACAATTATTTCGAAAGCAAAGAAGAAATACTCGCGCATATCGTTGAGTTGGAGCGCAGCCGTCGCCTTCACTATCTTCACGAGCTGGTGGAAGCCGATCTGGCTCCGGAAGTGAAACTTCGGAAATTTCTGCGGATGCACTTCGAAGGTGTCCTGGAAGATCCGGCTACCACTCGACTAATAATGCGGGAATTCCGATTCACCGAGCGAGAAGAGATGGAGCCTTTGCGGAGTTACTTCCTCGAAATACCCGCGGTGATCGGGAGGATTCTCGAGGGGGAGTGCGACGAGGAAAGCGCCGTCCTCCGCGGCACTGCACTATTCGGGGCCGTTCAAGCCTTTACCCTGCAGACCTTGATAGTCGCCCCCGAAGAAAGAATCGATTTCGACCGCGTCATCGATGCGTTGGTAGGAATCTTCCTCGTTTGAGGAGATAACCTTTGTACGGTCTAGTTGCGCGGTTCACATAATGAGTGAGCGCTCACTCGAAAGGAGTGTTCCATGACGGCGATTATATTGGTAGCGGTGGCCGTGGGTTTGCTACTTTGGTCCTGGTTACGCGATCGGGAAAAGACCGTTAAGAGCATCCATATGGCCAAAGGACAATTCCTCGGCACCGCCGGTCAAATCGGATCCATCCTCGCCCTGATCGGTTTGGTGTTGGCACTGATCCCGGAGGATTATATACGAGCCCTCCTCGGGGGATCCAGTGAAGCGCTGAGTACCATCTTCGGCGCCGTGATCGGGACGGTCACGATCTTACCAGCGTTCGTAGCCTTTCCCCTGGCGGCGTCACTGGTGGATAGGGGAGCCCACATCATCGCGGTGGCGGCGTTCATTACCACTTTGACCATGGTGGGTTTTGCCACTCTTCCCATAGAAATACGCTACTTCGGCAAGAGGTTTGCCCTGTTGAGAAATGTCAGTAGCTTTGTGGCTGCCCTTATCATCGCCTTCGGGATGGTGATTCTCCTATGAAGGATTTCTTGTCGAAGAATCGGCTCCTGGCCATCACCTTCATCGCCTACCTGGCAACCCTGATGGTGAATTCGGTGATATTCGTCGAGGCGGTTGGCAACACCTGGATATACGTAAGGGAGATGCTCGAGATCTTGCCGGCGGTATTCATCATCTCTGCACTCGTGACGGTCTGGGTTCCTCCGCAGGTAATCATAGACAATTTCGGAGTGTCTTCGGGACTGCGGGGGAAGCTGATTTCCGTACTCATCGGATCAGTTTCGGCGGGTCCGATATACGCTGCCTTCCCCGTGACGAAATCGTTGCTGCAAAAGGGGGCGAGCCTGGCGAACATCGTGATCATCATCAGTGCCTGGGCAGTGGTGAAGATCCCGATGCTGATCGTGGAGGTGAGATTTCTGGGCCTGGAGTTCGCCGGGGCGCGCTACCTGTTGACCGTACCGGCCATCATGATCATCGGA
>SLGS01000137.1 GCA_007136565.1 Clostridia bacterium
CGAATCCTCCCGGGATGAAGCGGCCCGTTCCTCGAGATCCGGTACCGGAGTCCATTGCTCCCCCGGACCCTCGTCCCGCTGCGAAGCCATCGAATCCTTCTCCGGTGAAGCATCTCCTTGCGGTTTACGTTGCCCCTTGCTACGGGTAGTCGATCTTCTAGCACCTCGAGCGGCCGCAGTCTCGGGTGGCGGTGGTGGCCTGCGATTCCCCGAATCCACCGCCGCTTCATCGGACCCGGGTGCGGTGCGCGCCGATCGACGCGCCGCAGCCAGTCCTCCCCTGATCAATCGGAAGACCAACCAAAGGACGAGGAGCCCGATGAGATCACTTGGATTCATCAAATCACCTCCCGGAGAGGTCGACTACCTATCAGGATTTTTCGTCCTCTTCGGGTCGACGACGGGGCGTGCGATCGGGAGTTACCTCGTCCTTCCTCTCCGGAGCGAACTGGCTGAAACCCTCGCGCATGCTGGTGTCCGCCTGGACGTTCTTCATGGTGTAGTAATCCATGACCCCGAGCTGTCCGTCTCGGAAGGCCGCTGCGATGGCGAGCGGCACCTCGGCTTCGGCTTCCACTACCCTGGCGCGCATTTCCTCGACGCGAGCGATCATTTCCCGCTCGTGGGCCACGGCCATTGCCCTGCGTTCCTCGGCCTTCGCCTGCGCGATTCTCTTGTCGGCCTCGGCGCGATCGCTCTGCAGGGCCGCACCGATATTGCGACCGATGTCCACATCCGCGATGTCTATGGAGAGTATCTCGAAGGCCGTACCGGCATCGAGGCCCTTGCCGAGAACGGTGGAAGATATCGAATCGGGGTTCTCCAGGACTTTCTTGTGGTCCTCGGCGGAACCTACCGTGGTCACGATACCCTCTCCCACACGGGCGATGATCGTGTCCTCGCCGGCGCCACCTACGAGGCGTTCGATGTTGGCTCGAACCGTGACCCTCGCCTTAGCCTTGACCTCGATACCATCCTTGGCCACCGCCGCCACTATAGGCGTCTCTATGACCTTGGGATTAACCGACATCTGCACCGCCTGGAGAACATCTCGCCCGGCGAGGTCGATGGCCGCGGCGCGTTCGAAGCCCAGTTCGATCTCGGCTCGCTGGGCAGCTATCAGGGCATCCACGACTCTATCTACATTACCTCCGGCCAAAAAGTGAGCCTCGAGTTTATCCGCGCTCAGACCCAATCCCGCCTTGTTGGCCTTGATCAGGGGCATTATTATTCGCGCCGGCGGAACTCGCCGCAAACGCATCCCTATCAAGCCGGTTATACTGATCTTCACTCCCGCCGCCAGGGCGGAAATCCAAAGTCCTATGGGAATGAAACTGAACAACACCACCAGACCGATCAATGCAAGGCCAGCCACGATCAATGTGTACATGAGTGTTTCCATCAGTAATCCTCACTCCTTCCGGAGTCCCCTTCGGCGGGTGCGTCGGCGCGAACCACTACTCGCCGACCTTCCACCCTTATCACCTTAACGGGGGTGTCTTTGGCGACGTATTCCCCCGAGGTAACCACGTCTACTCGCTTATCCCCTATCTCGGCGGTTCCGGCCGGTCGCAGCGATGTGATGGCCACCCCTCGCTGCTCCAGCAGGGAGCGGAGATCACTTTGCGCCACGTATCCTCGGTCCTGGGTTTCCTCCACGTCCAGTAGTAATCGACGCCAGATGGTCAAACGCGTTCCCAATCGAATCAGTACCACCGCAGTGACGATGACCGCTCCTATCGCGGCGAGTATGGACCAGGTCGCCGCGGACGGCGTCGGAGACGCCAAATAGATGCTGGCCAACATCGCCAACACGCCCCCGACTCCCATGATCCCGAAACCCGGGACGAAAACCTCGGCGGCCAGCAGGCCGATGCCCGCGACGAATAGTAAAGCTATGGACATGCCGGCGTAACCGGCCGCTATGTGGCCGGTGAAATACGTTGCAAAAGCCAGGATCCCGATACCCCCGGGGAACCCGAACCCGGGCATGAACATCTCGATGAGGATGCCCGCAAAACCCAGCGCCAGGAGAATGGGTGCCACGAAGGGATCGGTGACATATTGCGCAAAAATGTCGATGGTAGTGGGTTCTATGACGATGGTCTCGATGACGTTCCAGCCCAGTTCGGACATGGCGTTCTCTGTGTTGGCAGCCATCCCGTCTATGAAACCGATCTCCAGGGCTCGTTGAGCGGTGAGAGTTAGGATCTCCCCGGAGTCGATCAGGTCCGGTATTTCCAGTCGAGCATCGACCATGGCGGCGGCCACCTGCGGGTCCCTGTCGTGGATCTTGGCCGTGGCCTCCATCTCCGCTTTGACGGCCGAGATGGTCTTTTCGTCGGCGGGACGGGGTTCCGCCGCCCCGAGGGAGGACCCCGGGGCCATGAAGATGTGATCAGAGGCGAGGGTCAACAACACACCGGCGGACCAGGATCTACCGGTGATGTAGGCGACAGTCGTCAGCGGTGTATCCACGATCATGTCCTTCATGTTCACCGCTGCGTTCACAGCGCCACCCAGGGTGGTGATGCGGATCAATAGGGCATCGGCCCCGGCCTCTTCTGCCTCCGCGATGGATCTGCGGAGCAGGGAGGCCAACCCCGCATCGACGGTACCCTGGAGGGTAACCTCGAAAACCGAAACATCTTCCCCGCCATCGGGTGAGTCGGCGAGAACCGACCCTCCGCCCAAGGGCAGAAGGAAAGCTATCAATAATGCCATGAGCACTGAGGCCGAATAACGATGAATCAAGAATCGAGCCAAACCCGTCACCACCTGTCCATCTTCTTACCCAAAAAACCGTCAGTTATGGGCATTTCCCTCTTCCAGGGCGAGATCCACCAGGCGATCCACCAGGGAGCCGAAGGTAAAGCCCTCCTCTATCCAAAGGCGGGGGTACATACTCATCGGCGTGAACCCGGGGATCGTGTTGATTTCGTTTACTACCAATCTCCCGTCACCGGGCGAATAGAAGAGGTCGACACGGGCCATGCCGCGGGCATCGACAGCGCGAAAGGCCTCCAGGGATAACTCGCGGGCCCTGCACCCTATTTCGCGATCCACCGGGGCCGGTACCAAGAGCTTCGTGCGATCATCGAAGTACTTGGAGTTATAATCGTAGAAATCGCCGGCGGGAACCACTTCCCCGGGACCGGCGACCTTCGGTTCACCATTTCCCAGCACGCTACACTCGAGCTCCCTGCCCACCATGCACCGCTCCACCAGGACCTTCTCCCCGAGATCTGCCGCGGCGTTCATCGCCGGAACGAGTTCCGCCTCCGAATCAACCCTGTTTATCCCGAGACTGGACCCGAGCGCGGCTGGCTTAACGAAACACGGATAGCCTACTTCGCGTTTGACGGTACTGGCCACTTCCGCGGGCTTAGCCCTGACTTCGCGGGAGGCAAAACAGCGATATTCCACCACGGGCAGATCCGCCGAGGAGAACATCCTCTTCATGAGATGCTTATCCATGGATACGCCCGAAGAAGCCACGCCGGCACCCACGTAGGGAATCCCGAGGATTTCCAGAGCACCCTGCACCGAGCCATCCTCGCCGAAGGGTCCGTGAAGCACGGGAAAGACCACGTCCACGTCCAATCGACCGGATTCAACGAACAAGCCACCGCCCGCACCCGGGAGCAGGGTTACGCGTTCACTCCCATCCGCATCGAATCCATCGACGCGGCCGCATTCGAACAATCTAGCGGGATCGGCCACTTTCAACCATGTACCGTCGCGGGCGATCGCCAAGGCGTGGGGACGGTATCTATGGAGATCCAGCGATTCCCATACGGCACGGGCGGACATCAAGGACACTTCGTGTTCCCCCGACGGACCCCCGAAAAGGACCCCAAGCCCCAAACGATTTCCCGAATCTTCGCTCATAGTCCACCTCCGAGTCGGCTTTTCCTTCGGACGGGTAAATTATACTACGTGGAATCCGGGCCGGATATTCTCCCCCCCCAGCATCCCTCGTCATCGTAACCTTCGATTTCGACGGGAACAACGTCACCGAGGGCGTCTCGAGCGTTCGTCCGTACCCTGACGGGGGCGTAATTCCCCGCGTATCCCCGGATCAAAACGCACCCCCGACCACCCCCGCGGGATTCACCCACTGGCTCTTCCAAGAGGACTTCTAGAGTCTTACCGAGCTGTGCCCGGTGGAATTTCCTGGCGGATTCCCGAGCCAGGTCCAAGAATTCATCGCGTCTTCGGCGCAGGATCTTACCATCCACCCTACCGGGGAATGAAGCCGCTGGAGTCTTGGGCCTGGGTGAGTAGGGGAATACGTGTATTCTCCCGAACTGCATCCTTTTGACAAATGCCAAACTCTCTCGATGTTCGGGTTCCGTCTCCCCCGGAAACCCCACCATGACATCCGTCGTCAACCCGAAATCGATGTACCTACGTATATCCTCGACCATGTTTGCATAACTGCTCGTGTCATAGCCTCGCCCCATCCTCGCGAGCACCGAGTTGGAACCACTTTGCAGGGGCAGGTGAAGGTGGGGGGCAACCCTCGGGTGATCCAGTATTTCCCCGAGTAAGTCGGCATCCAGGTCCATGGGTTCGAGGGAGCTGATTCTCAGTCGCCAGGAACCCGGGATTTCGACGATACGCAGGATCAATTCCTTCAGGTCGATATCGGCACCCGCGTCGCGGCCGTACGCTCCCAGGTGGATACCCGCGAGGACGACTTCTCGGGCCCCTCCCTCGACGCGAGTTCGCACCCCCTCGATGACATCGGCGGGATCGAGACTATCGAGGGGGCCACGGGCCCGGGGAATCAGGCAATATGTACACCCACCATCGCACCCGCGCTGCGCTACCACGACGGGTCGCGTCGGGCGGACGACTGCCGGCGATGATCCGCTTCCGTCCCTTTCGTCGACGCCTTCTAGGAGGGAAAGGATCGCCGCTGCCGAATCGGGCGCCGGCAGCACTCCCAGGGTGAGATCTACCGGCAAAGACTCGACCACCGCGAACTCATCCGCGCCGGGATCCTCGTTTAGGGCAATTTCCGAATAACAGCCGATGATGGCTATGCGAGCGTCGGGATGGCGGCGTCGCAAGGATCGCACCATTTGCCTCGACTTGCGGGATGCCGTCGAAGTGACGGCACACGTGTTCACAATGTAGACATCGGCGACATCTTCGAAGTCCACCAAACGAAGACCCGACTCGAGGAGTGCTTGCTCGAGGCGGGAACTGTCGTACTGATTCACTTTGCACCCCAGGGTGTGGATGGCGAAAGTATATTCAGTCGCCAACTACCTCTTCCCTTCTCCTCAGCCGGAGGCCGAACCAGTATCCCTCGGCAATCCTGGTCACCTCGTCGAAACCGTCACTGAGGGCCTCGACAACGCGCTCGACCTGTTCGCGATATATCCCGGATAGAACGAGGTCCCCGCCCGCAGAGGTGGAATCCGCCAATGCCTTCGCCCGAGAGGTAATTATCGGGGCATTGAGATTGGCCAAGACCAGGGGAAACGAGCCAAAATCGGCCTCGGCGATGTCGGCCCTCTCCACCCGTAGGCGACTGAGAAAATCGTTGGCCTCGGTATTTCGAAGGGTGGCTTCCACCGCCGACTGATCTATGTCGCAGGCTATACCCTCGGACACCCCGAGACGCAGGGCGGAAATCGCCAGTATGCCGGTGCCGCACCCCACATCCAAGAGCGAGGTCGGCGTTGACTGAGCCATTACGTCGAGCAAGCATCGAAGCGCCAGTCTCGTGCTCTCATGTCCCCCGGTTCCAAAAGCCATTCCGGGCTCGATCACGACGTCCTCGGAGTCCCGGGCATCCATCCACGGGGCGATTATCCTCAGGGGGCCTATCTCCAGGGGTTCGAAGTGTTTTCGGGCCTCCTGCGCCCAGTTCAACTTGGGTATCTTGCGGCGCGTCACTTCCACGCCCGGTAGATCAGGCAGGCACACCTTGCCTGAGAAATGGAGGATGTATACCACTGTTCCGGGCAGGGACCCCGGCCGCTCCTGGAGTCCGCGGGGGAACATGGTCAATAGATCCGCCAGCAAGATGTCGGACTTCCCCTCGGGCACGGTCAAGCAAACTTCGGTCAGATGACCCGGTGTGGGTTCGTTATCACTCATGAATCGCCAGCTCCTCGGCCGAAGGCGCGCTTGACACGCTCGAAGAAACCTTCCTCGGGCGGATCGATGGTTTCGCCCCGGGACTCGGCAAGTTCCAGAAGCAGGCGCTTATGATCGTCGGTGAGATCCTTGGCTATTTCAACCTCGATGTTTACGACGTGATTACCACGGCCGTATCCTCTCAGGAAGGGAATCCCCTTCTCTTTCACCGTGATCTTGGAACCGTGTTGCGTGCCGGCGGGGATCTTGATCTCCTCTTCACCGTCGAGGGTCTCGACATTTCTCTTGTTACCCAACGCGGCTTCGAACATGGTTATGCGGAGTTTCGAGTGCACATCATTCCCGCGGCGCTCGAATTGCCTGTGCCCGCGGACGTCCACGCGCACGTAAAGGTCACCCGGCGGTCCCCCGCGCTCGCCGGGCCCACCTTCTCCCGCCATGCGCAATCGCATACCGGACTCCACCCCGGCGGGCACCTTGACCTTGATCTTCCGCCTCCGCACGACACGGGTGCGTCCCCGGCACTCGGGACATAGCTCGTCGATGATCTGTCCGCGTCCGTTGCATTCGGGACACGGACCCGTGCTCATGAATTGGCCCAACGGGGTGTTTCGAGTGGTCCTCACCTGTCCCGAACCACCGCACTGGGTACATGTGCGGGGACTGGTCCCGGGCTTGGCGCCCGAACCGGAGCACGTGGGACAGTTTTCTTCGCGCTCTATCTCCATTTCACGTTCCACGCCGAAGGCCGCTTCCTCGAAATCCACCGTCATCCGCATTTCCATGTCCGGCCCCCTGACGGGACCACTGGATCGGCGCCGGCCTCCACCGAAGAACGTATCGAAAATATCCCCAAAGTCTCCGAACCCGCCGAATCCGAAGTCGTTCGGGTCGAACCCACCGGGCCCGGCGGCGGAACCGGCGCGACCGAATTGGTCGTACTGCTGACGCGTTTGGGGATCGCGAAGCACCCGATAGGCCTCGCTGATCTCCTTGAAGCGAGCTTCGGCCTCCGGATCGTCGGGGTTGGCGTCGGGATGATTCTCCCGCGCCAACCGACGATATGCCTTCTTTATTTCTTCCTGTGACGCATCCCTGGACACGCCCAGGAGTTCATAGTAATCCCTTGCCTCCGGCACTCAATTTCCCCCCATCGGGCCGATGCATCGGCCCGGCTGGTCTTTGGTTACTCTTCGACCTCGTAGTCAGCATCCACATCTTCTCCCGAAGCCCCGGTATCGTCTCCGGCTGCCTCGGTCTCCTGGGCACTCTCGTAAGCAGCCGAGCTGACGCGATACATCGCATCGGTGAGTTCCTTGGTGGCGGATTGCAGCTCTTCCACCCCGGGATCATCTTGTCCCAATATGTCCTTTAGGACTTCCAACTTACCGCGAACTTCCTCCACCAGGGAAGCTTCGACCTTGTCCTCCAGTTCGCCCAGCGTCCTCTCGGCGGAGTAGACCGCGGCGTCCGCTTCATTCCTGGCCTCGGCTTTCTCCTTGCGCCTCTTGTCCTCTTCGGCGTGGGCCTCGGCCTGCTTGGCCATTTCCTCGATATCTTCGTCGTCGAGTCCGCTGGAGGCTTCTATCGTGATGTGCTGCTCTTTGCCCGTGGCCTTATCCTTGGCGGAGACGTTGACGATTCCGTTGGCATCGATGTCAAAGGTGACCTCGATTTGCGGAACGCCCCGGGGGGCCGGCGGAATCCCTTCCAGGTGGAATCGTCCCAGTGTCCGGTTGTCCGCCGCCATGGGACGTTCTCCTTGGAGAACGTGTATCTCCACGGTAGTTTGATTGTCGGCGGCCGTGGAGAAAGTCTCGCTCTTTTTGGTCGGGATCGTGGTGTTTCGCTCGATGAGCTTGGTGAACACTCCACCCAGCGTCTCG
>SLGS01000086.1 GCA_007136565.1 Clostridia bacterium
ATGCGCCCAGGACGGCCAGTCGGTGTAAAGGGGAACCAGGGCCACATCCTCGAGCAGCAGCGTTTGCACCTCGAGGGCGAGTTCCCGGCGCGCCTCGCGGTCGATGCTCCCATCCATGGCGTCGAGGAGGGAGTCCACCCCTTCGTTGGAATATAGCCCGGACCATCCGGGGCTGCGGAAAAGCATCGAGAGGAACGAGGGTTCCGCCGAGGTCCACCGGGTCATGCTGAGGTCGTGGACGCCCTCGGGCAGCCGGGCCATCATGGTGGAGAATTCCAGCACTTCCCATCGAACGTCGAATCCTACTTCCTCCAGCTGCCCGGCCAGGACTTCCGCTGCCCGGATGGTTGTCGGGGTCGAGTGCACCCAAAGGGTTATCTCCAGGGGAGTCCCGTCGGCGTCCTTTAGGCCGCCGACGTCTCCCGGGGAATAGCCGGCCTCCAGGATGAGCCGGCGGGCGGCGTCGGGGTCGTAGGAGGAAGAGGCGTCCTCCAAGCCCTCCTCGGCGAATCCCCAGCTGCCGGAGGGGAGGGGTGTCGCGTTGGGGGTGGCGTTTCCGTCCAGGGCCGCGGCCACCAGCGCATCGCGGTCCACGGTCAAGGAGACGGCCCGGCGGAGCCGAAGGTCGTCGAAGGGGGCGGACCCGTGGTCAAACTCCAGCAGGGTGAGATTATTGGCGTCGGGCCGCCGCAGGATCTCGAAATCGTCCTCGAGTTCCCCGGATCGGGTTGTCGGCACCAGGTGCACATTGCCGCGCCCCAGGGCATCGATCCTGGCGTCCGCCTCGGGGAGCGGAACGAAGGAGATGGAGTCCAGGGCCCAGGTTTCGCCGTCATCAACGGGGACCCGGCCGCCGGCGTAGTGTCTATTCCTCACCAGCCGTATCTCCTCGCCCGGGATCCACTGGTCGAATCTCATGGGTCCCGAGCCCACGGGGCGGGTGCCGAAGTCCTCGCCTCTCATGCGCACCACCGCCGGGGGTAGGATGGCGGCGTGTACCGAGGCCAGGTTGAAGAGTATGGGTGCGTGTGGATCTTCGAAATACAGCGCCACGCGGCGGGAGTCGAGGGCCTCGATCCCCGACATGGAACCGAACATCAGTCGCGCTCCTCCCTCGGACCAAAGCGACAACAGCCGCTCCAGGGAGAAGATCACCGCCTCGGAATCCAGGGCCGATCCGTCGTGGAAGGACAGCCCCCGGCGCAGGGTGAAGACCAGGGTGTGCCCGTCGTCGGTGAATTCCCACGATTCGGCCAGGTACGGTTTGGGGTAGCCATCGGGCCCGATGTACGTCAGGCGACCGTACAAGAGATCCAATACGGGACGGGTGGCGCTACCGAGATTGGTGTGGGGATCCAGGGAACGGGGCTCCGCCGGGAGGGACATCGAGATCCCCGCCTGGCCGTCGGATGGCATGGCGTCGGTCGCCGGGACGTCCCCGGGATGATCGTCCGTGGCGGCGGGGCTATACCAGATGGCGCCGGCGAAGATTATCAGGGCCAAGACCAAAGCCCACCGACCCCTCCCCAAGAAGGAAAGGGACCTCTGCGGGGTCGTCGTCCCCCGGCACGGATTGTTGGGTTTTTCGTCTGTCATTCCCGGACCGCCTCCGATGGAGTATCCTCGTATATCAAGGGAATACTACCACAATAGGATATCCCCGGTGAATTCCCCGGGTCGCCGCTCGGCGGCGGGGGGTTGCCGGACAGCCGTGTAGAAGGAGAAACCAAAGGAACCGGGGAGCGGATACTCGTGAGCGAAACCGAAGAGACCAGGGGAGAATGGATCAGGATAAAGGAAGTGGGTAACCTGTCCGAGGCCAGGATCGTATTGTCCTTGCTTCAGTCCGAGGGCATCGAGGGCAGATTGGAGTACGACCCGGCGGGATCGGTGATCCTCGGACCTGGGTCCGTAAACCCGTGGTCCGGGGTGGGGATCTGGGTGCCCGAGAGGTCCGCCGAGCTGGCCGCCGACGTCCTGGAATCCGCCGGCGGGGGCGAAGCGTCGGAATCGCCCGATGCCTGAGGGCGGCTGGTGCGTCTACATGATAGAGTGTCGCGGGGGTGTCACCTACACGGGGATCAGCAACGATCTCGCGGGGCGATGGAAGGCCCACCGCGGGGGCAGGGGAGCGCGCTTCACCCGATCCTTCCCACCCGTGCGCATGTTAACTGCCTGGTGCGTCGAAGACCGGGGGAAGGCGGCCCGGATGGAGGCGGCCATCAAGTCCTTGGCGGCGGGCGAAAAGAGGAAGCTGGCCGCGGGGGAATCGGAGATCTCGGGTTTCGAGGGAGCCCGCCGGATCCCCGGGGGAGATCTTCCCACCTGAATTGGGGCGGGGGATCGGCTTCACTCCCTCGGCGAGGCGCATCGGGTCTCGAGCCTTGGCGGACCGAAACCCCCGTGGATGCACTTCTCCCAGCACGCGTGGACGCACCTCCCCAGGCTATCGCGTTCTTCGCCTCGCCCGCCCCCGCGCCCGGGATCCCTTCCTCCCCGCCGGCGGGATGGTCCTGGATTCATCCGATCTAGGCTTTGCATCCAGGGATGTCACGTTAGTTTTTCGCGATGGGGAGATGGGATTGGTGGCGACGCTTTTCTACAGGGTGATATCGAGATTATTGAGGTTGCTCTTGCCCATATGGGTGAAGGTGGGGCAGTCGAACCTGGACGAGTTACCCCCGAGGGGCCCCTTCGTGCTTTGTCCCAATCACCTGAGCGTCTTGGATCCCCTGCTTCTCGCGGCATTCTCGCCGCGGCCCATGACCTTCATGGCGGCGGGATATCTCTTCGAGATCCCGGTGGTGGGGAGCGTCCTCCGCTTGGCCGGGGTCCTCGCGCTGGGGGGTACGGCCCGAAGCCGCATGAGCCTGGCCCGCGCCCTGGAGATCCTCGAACAGGGGGAGCCGGTGGCCTTATTCCCCGAGGGTGGTGTTCGACAAGGGGTATCCGGCGCCCTGGAGAGGGGTGCCGGGTTCCTGGCCGTGCGAACCGGGGTTCCCCTGGTACCGGTGCTGTTGCGGGGCACGGACCGCGTGCTACCCACGGGTCGGTACGTGCCGAGGAGAGGAGAGGTCGAGATCATCGTGGGTTCCCCCATCCTGGCCGGCGAGGATGACACGTCGGGGGATCTCGTGGAGGAACTCTCGGTCGCGCTGCAGAAAATGGCGCGGTAGCGCGGTATCGTCCCATGGCATTGGAAGCTAGTTTCAACGAAACGGAGGATTGGCATGGATCTCAACGAGAGTGCAATCAGGGAGTACGTTGAAGGCATCCGGGAACGCCACCGGATCCCCGGTATCTCCACGGCCATAGCCCGGGAGGGCATTCCCATCTTCGCCGAGGGTTTCGGGTACAGGGACCGCGAGGCCGGACTGCCCGCATCTCCCGAAACCATCTTCGGCGTCGGTTCCATAACCAAGAGCGTCACCGCCTTGGCCATCATGCAGTTGTCGGACCGGGGGCTTTTGAAGGTCGACGATCCCGTCCGGGAGTGGCTTCCGGAGTTCAGCCTGCCCGGGGGTGCGGACGCCGACGGCATCAACGTGCACCATTTCCTGTCCCACACCTCGGGATTGCCGTCCCTCCCCAGCAGGTTCTACGCTCAACTCAGGGACATTCGCCGGGATCCCAACGTTCAGAGGATGCAGCTGGCCTTCGATCCCGACGAGATCTACCCGATAGATACCTACGAGGACCTGATGGAGCTGCTGGCCGGGATGGACTTCGAGGTCCTCGGCCCCCCCGGCGGGCAGTTCAGCTACTCCAACGAGGGTTTCGGCCTCCTTTCGGCCATCGTTGAGAGGGCCTCGGGCAAATCCTACGCCGAGTTCGTGCGGGAGAACATATTCGATCCCCTGGACATGACCAGGTCCGGGTTCGATCCCGATGGGATCGAGGCCATGGGAGAGGTAACCCAGATTTACGTCTCCACCGGCGAGGGAGACGAGAAGGACGTCTTCGCCGCCCCGGGCTGGTGGGAGAAGAAGGCCATGTACGGTTGCGGGCACATGAAGTCGTGCGTGCTCGATATGCTCAAGTATTTCGAGGTTTACCGCCTCGGTGGAGAGGTGAGAGGCCAAAGGATCGCCTCGGAGGACGCCATAGAGCGGATGACCTCGCCCCAGGTAGAGATAAACCCGGGCCTTCACTACGGCTACGGGCTGCAGGTGGTCCCCGATTACCTCGGGTTTACCCTGGTCAGGCACGGGGGCAGCGACAAGGGAACCGCCGCCCAGCTGGTCTTGGTCCGGGACCTGGACGTCACCGTGGCAGCGCAGTGTAACCTGACCAACGTGCCGGTGGAGAGGATCGCCCTGGGCCTCGTCAACGCGTCCGGTGGCCTGGAAGTCGACGCCGAACCCACCAAGCCCGAGGTGGAGATCCCGTCCGAAGATCTCCCGCGGTACGAGGGCAGCTTCCGATCGGGCGAGGGCGCCGCGGTGTCCTTCCGAGTGGGGGATGAGGGCGAGCTGGTTGCCCGCTTCGCCGGAAAGGACAGAGAGGTCGTGTTCCACGGGGAGGATTCCGCCACCGTGGTGGTCTCCGGGGACGTGAGAAACCCGGTGAGGTTCATCTTCGACGACGGGGGCGAGCTTCGCGCCGTCCACATGGGGATGCGCATGATACGCAGGGTGGACTGAACCCGGGATCGCTTCGACGGGGGAAACCCCCGGTATGGACCAATAGTTCGGGGGCCGGTGCCCGGGTCTTTTGGCACCGGCCCCTTTATCCTCCGGAGACGTCCGGACGGCGTGTATCAGAGGTATCGGGATACGACGGAGAGGACGCGCTCCATCCCCCGACCGTCCTCTTCGTCGAACCTCTCGAGGCGGGGGCTGTCGAGGTCGAGGACACCGGCAAGTTCGTCGCCCGAAAACAGCGGGACCACGAGCTCCGAGCGAGAATCCGGGTCGCACGCTATGTGGCCGGGGAAGGCGTGCACGTCCGCTACGATCTCGGTCCTTCGATTGGCGGCCGCCGTCCCGCAAACCCCTTTGCCCATGGCGATCCGGGTGCAGGCGGGTTTCCCCTGGAAGGGTCCCAGGCTTAGTTCATCGCCGCGGAGGCGGTAGAAACCGGCCCAGTTGAGACCCTCCACCTGCAGGTATATCAGTGATGCGGCGTTGGCCAGGTTGGCGACGGGGTCCAGTCCCTCTTCCAGCAGGGCATCCATCTGTTCCGCCAGGGCATCGTAGAATGCGCCCTTTTCTTCCGCCGAAATGCTTTCTCCTCGGTACACGGATGGTTCCATCCTCTCGGGAGGCGGGGAAGGTTGTCCCCGCCCGTGGTGTCTTGGGTTCCTGCGCGCTCTAGATGAGGCCGATTTCCTCCAGGGCGCCCCGGATGCGGGTCCGATCCTCGTCGTCCACCCCTCGCAGCGGCGGGCGAACCGTGGCCCGGGGGATTACACCCTGCATCACCAGGGCTTCCTTGGTGCGGACACGATAATCGCGGACCGGGTGGTCGAAAATTACGTCGGCCAATCGCTGTATCTTCTTACCCAGTTCCAGCGCCTCCTCGGCGTCACCGCGCACCCAGGCTTCGTACATGTCGACCTGCATCCGCGTGGCCAGGGTTCCAAACCCGATGAGGGCCCCGTCGGCGTCCAGGACGAAGGATTCCATGATGAAGTTGTCGTTTCCGGTCAGTATCGAGATGTCCCGGGGTAGCGAACGCAGGAAGCGAACGGTTTCCACGTACTTCCTGGCGTCGAAAGCCGCCTCCTTGATGGCCACCACCTCGGGGATCTCGAAGAGCCGCTCGAGTACCTCGCGGCCGAATTCCACGCCGCCCAGGGCATCCTGCAGTTGGAACGCGACCAACGGGATGGAAACCGCGTCGGCCACCTTTCTATGGTAGTCGTAGACCATCTCTGGCGGCAGGGGCTCACCACGCCACGCCGGGATGGGGAAAACCAGTAGTGCATCGGCTCCGGCGGCCTCGGCCTCGCGGGCCGATTTGATGGCCGCGTCGTCGAAGGTGGCGCCGAGTCCGGAGATTAGCGGTACCTGCCCGGATACGACTCCCCGGACGATTTCCAGCACCCGCACTCTTTCCTCGGGCCAAAGATGTGGTCCCTCCCCGGTGTCGACGTTTATGGCCAGGGCGTGGGGACCCTGGTCGAGGAGCCACTCGATGTATCCCTCCAGGGCCTTTTCGTCGATTCCGCAATCCTCGGTCATCGGCAATACGGTGGCCGGGATTATTCCGTGAAGCTTCAAGGCAATTCTCCTCCCGTTTTGCCGGGCGTCCATCCGGGTCGTACCGGCGACGCCCGTGGGTTGCGCCAATTAGAGAAGCGGCCGCATTTCGATGGCTCCGACGGGGCAGAGATCCCGGCAAAGCCCGCATCCGGAGCATTTTTCTCCGATATGGTACTCCCTTTCCCCGTTGCGTTCGCGATATTCCACGCCGTCGTAAATGCATACCCGATGGCAAAGCCCACAGGCTGTGCAATCCGAGGGGGATATCTCGGCCCGAACCGATTGATGGCGCTGGACTTCGCCGATGCCGAGAACCCGGTCCGCCGCGGTGCCCCGTATGGATTCGATGTCGGGATGCCCTTGGCGTTCCATCCACTCCTGGAACTCTCCTCGGATCCTGCCGAACGCTTCGTAACCCTCGACTATGGCGGCGGTGGCCAGCTGGACGCAGCTGGCCCCGGCGAGGACGTACTTGGCGACGTCCTCGCCGAAGCTGACGCCGCCGGTTCCGCAGACCGGTATCGCCAGCTCCGGGTGGACCTGGGCTATCCACCGGAGTCGATAGGGCACCGCGTAGGGTCCGCCGTGGCCTGCGAAGCTTCCGTGCATGACGGGGGTCCCGGATTCCACGTCGATGTCCAGGCCCACCAGGCGGTTGAACATGACCAAAGCGTCCGCTCCTCGTCGTTGCAGTTGTAGGGCTGATTGGTAGGGATTGGTCAGCTGCGAGGGCATCTTGGCGATGACGGGGATGGATACCAGGGACTTCACCGTCTCCACGGCCTCGCCCAGCTCGTCGCCGCTCATCATGTGCTCGCCGTGGGGGCAGGACTTGACCTCCACGGCGTCGGCTCCGGCTTCCTCCACCAAGGTGGCGTAGCGGGACCACGCCTCGGGGCTGGCGCAGTCGATGTTCGCGATGACGGGAATCCCGAGGGAATCCTTGGCTCGGCGGATTAGATCCGCGTATTCGTGCTCGTCCATGTGGGCTGCCTGCTCGTAGGAATACAGGGTGAAGGCCCACGGTCCCCGGCCGTGGCGGATGATGCGCATGTGTGGTGTGGGGTCGCCGGTGCGTGGGACGGGGTTTTCGAAAAGGGATTTCACGCATATGGCCGAGGCTCCACCCTCCTCGGCCCTCTTCATGCGGTCCACGGTGGCCGTGATACCCGCGGCCGCCGCCATGACGGGATGTTTCAGTTTCAATCCGGCGTAGTCTACGCTCAAATCGGGCATGGTAACCTCCCTCGGGATTGCCTTCGATATCGGGGGTCGGTGGATCGGGTGCTCCGCCTTCTTTGTTCCATGTTTGCGCGCCCGTACCCTGCCGACGCTGGGGGGCCGGGTTTGTAAGGATGTTATCGCTAACCCGGCTGCCCGTGGGCGATGAGGGTGACCGAACCGGGGGAGGACTGCGCGGGTATATCTTCGCCCGGGGACAAGAGGGTTACCCGGGAGAAACCGCAGCGGAGGAGCCTCCGGCGGAAGTCGTCGGGGTCGTGATACCTGAGTATGAAGTCCTCGGTCTCCACCCGGACCAGTTTGCCTCGCCTCTCGAGGCGGTAGGTGATGACGCTTCGGGCCAGGCCGCCGGAGGGGTCGTAGTGCGCCAGGTGCCCGGACATCCGGATGGTGGCTCCGTCGGTGCGACGCACAGCGCCCGACCAGGAGGTCTCCGGGTCGCGGGGGAGGCTTTGGCGGTCGAGGAGCTCCAGGGCCAGGCTGCCCCCCGGCAGGAGATGAGCGGACAAGCCGGCGAGG
>SLGS01000201.1 GCA_007136565.1 Clostridia bacterium
TCGATGCCATGCGCAGGGACAATCGCCTGGGAGAGAACATCAGAGGTCGAGAGGATTTCAATTTCGACATACACATTCACCTGGGATCGGGAGCCTACGTTTGCGGTGAGGAATCCGCGCTCATCGAATCCATGGAGGGGCGCCGCGGCGAGCCCAGGATTCGCCCGCCGTTCCCCGTCGTGGCCGGCTACCTGAACAAGCCTACGGTCGTCAATAACGTCGAGACCTTCGCCCTGGTGTCCAGGATCATGGAGCACGGCGCCGATTGGTTCAGCCAGATCGGGACGGACCAGTCTGCCGGGTTGAAGCTTTTCAGCGTCTCGGGCGACGTCGAGAGTCCCGGGGTCTACGAGCTTCCGATGGGGATCAGCGTCGAGGAACTCCTGAAAGTGGTTGGTGGCTCCGATGCGGCCGCAGCCCAAATCGGCGGCGCCTCGGGTTGCATGGTTACCAGCAGGGAGTTCGACCGGAAGATAGCCTTCGAGGACATTTCCACCGGTGGCTCTGTAATAGTGTTCGGGCCCGATCGGGATCTATTGGGGGTCTTGGAAAACTTCCTGGAATTCTTCGTGGAGGAATCCTGCGGTCAGTGTACCCCCTGCCGTTTGGGGACGGTCCGTCTCCTGGAAGGTGTCCGGGAGATGCGTTCGGGGGATGTCAACGGCGAGCGCGTGGACAGTCTCAGGCTCCTCGCCGATTCCATGGCCATATCCGCCAAGTGCGGATTGGGCCAGTCCTGTAACTCCCCCTTTGGTAGCATCCTCGATGCGCACTTGGAAGGGGTGGCACGATGAGCGTAAACGAAGAAGTTCGTGAAGCGGAGCAGACCGGCGATGTCGGTACGCATGTCCGGGTTACCATCAACGGTCGCGAGTATCGCGCCCGTCGCGGAGATACCATCCTTCAGATATGCGAGGAAAACGGTATTCCGATACCGACCCTCTGCGCCCACGATGATCTCACGCCGGCCGGCGTTTGCAGGATTTGCTCGGTCGAAATAGATGGCTCTTGGAACCTGCAGACGGCTTGTACCATGGAGGTTCACGATCCCGGGATGGTCATCAATACCCACTCTCCCCGGGTGAGACAGGCTCGTCGCAGCATACTGGAACTTCTCCTCGCGGAGCACTGCGGTGACTGTTATACCTGTGCTCGCACCGGCAACTGCGAACTGCAGACTTTGGCCGAGGAGTATGGTATTCGAGAGCTTAGCTTCGAACCGCGCGAGGCTCGATTCGAGATAGACGCTGGCGGTCCCAGCATCTACAGGGATATGAACAAGTGCATCCAGTGTCGTCGATGCATTCGCACCTGTAACGATATCCAATCCGTGGGTGCCCTGGGGGTATTTGGTCGCGGCCCCGAGGCCCACATATCCACGTTCGCGGACATGCCCCTCGGTGAGGTCGTCTGCGCCAACTGCGGTCAGTGCATCACGCATTGTCCGACCGGCGCCCTCCGCGAGGTCGACCACACTAGAATGGTCTGGGATGCTATAGAGGACCCCGAAAAGCACGTCGTAATCCAGACGGCACCGGCTCCTCGGGCGGCCATAGGGGAATCCTTTGACCTGCCCGCCGGAACCTCGGTGACGGGCCAGATGAACACGGCACTTCGCGACATGGGGTTCGACCGGGTCTTCGACACCAACTTCACCGCGGATCTCACCATCATGGAAGAGGGAACAGAGCTGCTCTTGAGGCTGAAGGCCGCCTTGGTGGACGGGGATACGTCCGTCAAATTGCCCCAGTTAACTTCCTGTTCCCCCGGATGGATCAAGTACATGGAGCATTTCTATCCAGATATGCTCGACCACCTGTCCACCTGTAAGTCCCCTCAGCAGATGTTCGGCGCCCTGATCAAGACTTACTACGCCGAGGAGAGGGATATCGATCCGGAGTCGATCGTCACGGTTTCGCTGATGCCCTGTACCGCGAAGAAGTACGAGTGCGATCGCCCCGAGATGGTAGACAGTGGCTACAAGGATGTCGATTATGTCCTGACGACGCGCGAGCTCGCCCAGATGATCAAGGAAGCGGGCATACCCCTTCCCATCCTCGAAGAGACCCACTTCGATGAGCCCTTCGGGGATGCTTCTGGTGCGGGACTCATCTTCGGCGCCACCGGGGGAGTAATGGAGGCCGCCCTGCGGACCGCTTACGAGCTCGTTACCGGCCGAGAGGTTCCCTTCGACAACCTCAATATCGGCCCTTGCCGCGGTCTAGAGGGCATCAAGATGGCCAGCGTCAAGCTCGAGAACGTGCTCGATGATTGGAGCTTCCTCGAGGGCGTCGAGCTCAAGTTCGCCATCGTTCACGGTTTGGCCAATGCCCACACCGTGATGAAGATGCTCGAGAACGGCGAGATGGACGATTTCCACTTCATCGAGATAATGGCCTGTCCCGGGGGATGCCTCGGTGGTGGCGGACAGCCAGTACCGGTAAACGACGCCATCCGAGAGGCCAGGGCTAATGCCATATATTCCGAGGACGAGGGATTGCCGCTGCGCAAGTCCCACGAGAATCCCCACGTGAACTACGTCTATGAGCAATATCTCACCGATGGTCCGTGTGGACATAGGTCCCACGAGTTGCTCCATACCACTTACACCCCGCGCGGTAGGGAACTCGAGTAAAGAGAAGTGGTACTGCAATAGGAGAAGGCGGGGCGGCGTTTACGCCGCCCCGCCTTCTCTTGCGCTCAAAAGCCATGGGACTCCGATCCTCCGAGGAATCGCAGTGGATTCCCCGCTAGCGCTCTTGCATGTATTCCTCGAAGGTTAGAGAAGTATCGCGGATGATTTTCGCGTGATCGCACCCCACGTAGCGCAGGTGCCACGGTTCATAAGCGTAGCCGGTGATGTGTTCCGAGTCCCTGGGATATCTGACGATGAAGCCGAATTCGTGGGCGTTTTCCTCTATCCATATGCCCTCCGCGGTATCCCCGAAGGATTGGACCAGGCCGTAACCGACGTCCGGACTCGTTACGTCCATCGCGAGGCCAGTCTGGTGCTCACTTTGTCCGGGCCTGGCACTGAAACGGTTGGCTTCCGTTTCGCCCCTCCTTTGGACGTTGGATTCGAAGATCGCCCTTTGGGTTTCGTAGGATCGGTAGCCGGAAGACCCGAATATGACCAGTCCTTCCTCACCGGCTGCGGTCACCAATTCCTCGATGGCCGCGGCGGCTTCAGAACGCATCATCATCCTCGGCAGTTCCCCCTCGAAGGGAAAGGGGATATTCGGCCGGACCAAGTCTTCGGGAGCGTAGTCCGGGGGAAGGTTTCTCTCTTTGTTGACCAGAACCAACCTGCTACTTGGGTTCACCACGATATCGGGTTCGGATTCCCCGCGCCGAATGGTCGCCCTGGCCATCGGCAGGGGTTCCGTGGGATCGTCGAAGGGTTCGATGAAGGCCATACCGGAACCGGAGTCAACGTGGGGTGCCGCGGGTTCCTCGGGAGTTGGCTCCGGCTTCGCATCCAGGGAGCAGGCCGCCATGAATACCATGGCGAAGCAGGTGACGGCTAAGAAGGCGCTTGCGACAATTGACCTGGGCAAAGTGTTCGATCCCTCCGGCAGGCAGATGTCTTCAACATTCCCGGCAACGATATTCCCATGCATCGGCGGTTACTATCCTTGGCCCTGCCTCCATGATAGCAGTGCCCGGGGAGGATTTCGACACTCGCGGGATTATCGCCGGCCTCCCGGGGGATCACCTCGGGGCGGGTTCAGCCTCCGCCCCGAGGCCCTTGGAAGTCCTACTTTTCTACCTTGACCTCTCCGCCGACCATGACCATCCTTATATTGTCCCGGTCGCAAAGGTGCTCGACGTCCTCGGATGGATCTCCGTCGACGACCAGGAGGTCGGCCAGGTATCCCTCTTCCACCACTCCGGCGTCCAGGTCGAGGATCTCGGCGGCCAGGGAGGTGGAAGCTACGATGGCTTGCATCGGCGTCATCCCGGCGCCCACCATCAGCTTGAGCTCGAAGGCGTTTTCCCCGTGGATGTTAAAGGGCGTCCCGGCGTCCGTGCCCATGGCGATCTTGACTCCTCGCTCCAGGGCTTTAGCGAAGCTTTCGAGGTGGGCCTGTTGCCCGACCCTTGCCTTTTCTACAGCGTGGGGAGGAACGCCCTTTTCGGTACCGGCTTCGACGATGCGGTGCACCGCCGTCAGGGTCGGTACCAGGAATACATCGTTATCGAGCATCATCTCGATGGCTTCGTCGTCGATCCAGAAACCGTGTTCGATGGAGTCGATGCCGGCGCGAATGGCATTCTTGATGCCCTCGGTTCCCTGGGCGTGGGCCAGTGTGCGTTTCTTGCGATTGCGAGCTTCCTCGACCGCCGCCCGCATCTCCTCTTCGGTCAGGCCCCGCACCGTGTGGTCGGTGCCCATGGACATGACGCCGCCGGTGGCGGCCATTTTTATGCAATCCGCTCCGTAGGCCAGCTCCTGGCGGGCGGCCTTTCTCGCGTCGTCGGGGCTGTCCACCGGTCGACGACCGAGGAAGTCCACGTGGCGCGGCCAGCCGTTGGCGGGGTCGCCGTGACCTCCGGTGATGGAAAGACCCTGCCCACTCACTACCATTCTCGGGCCCGGGATGAGGCCATCGATGATGGCCTGCTTGAGGTCCAAGGCTGCGTTGAAGGGGGCTCCAGCGTCCCTGATAGCCGTTACCCCGGCCTCCAGGGTGTTCTTCGCCTGGGCCGCACCCACCAGGGTGGCGTACGGCACTCCCATCCGCAGCTTCTTGAGTGGATCGGGATCACCGGTGGAAGTGATGTGAAGGTGCGCATCTATGAGTCCGGGCATAACGGTGGACTCGGAAAAGTCCATTACCCGGGTGTCGGGTCCGGCCACAACCGAAGGACCGACTTCCGCGATGATACCGTCTTCTACCAGGATGTTGACGTCTCGATGTATCTTGCCCCGTCCGTCGATCATTCTTCCGGCTTTGATTAGCAGGCTCACGATCATACCCCTCTCCGAAGTTTGAAGCATCCTCAAGACTTCCACCGAGGGGATGACAGTCCTGCCACCGATCCCGTACGGATGTCCCCCGAATACCCCGGGGAGAGATCGCGAGGAAACATATCCATATCGTAAGACGTCCCTAGTACTGACGGAACAAAACGGAGGTGTTGGACCATGAAGAAGCTGTTCGGAGCAGTGGCGGTGCTCCTATTTCTCGTCGGCTCGTTTACCTCGGGTTGTGGTAGCTCGGTGGTCACCCCAGAGGGGGTTTCGAACCTGGCCGAAGCCGATCGAGTGCAAGTCGTTTTGGCCATGGGAAATCCCGAATACGGAGCGGATTCCAAGATGATCGAGGACGCCGATGAGTTAGAAGCCATGGTGGAGGCGTTCCGGGGAGCGAACGTGGGGGAAGGCGTGGCCGATGTGGACCTGGCGGTGTCGGACGTTAGCCGTTACATATTTCTCTCGGGGGATACTGTGCTGGCGGAATTCGCATTCAATGGCAACGATACCGAGCGCATCTGGATGCGAGGGGGTTTTCGCTACATCGTGTACCCGGGGGATAGCCCCTACAATCTTTACCGGGAGTCGAAGGCGGAGGTCTTCGTGGTGGACGAAGACCTCAATGAGATGACGCGCCCGGACTGAGTGTCCCCGGGGATCTCCCGCGATCGAACGATCACAAACGGTGCACACCCCCTTCGAGGATCCCGTGCATTCCTCCCGTGGGCGCTCCAGTCCACCCTTTTCCCGATACTATGGAGTATTGACCGGCGAGTCGGATACAATACCTAGATAGGTGCCCCCATCCGGTCGGAACGGCGAGTGGACGAACAACTCGTTTGAGAACGTTTCGTTCATGGAATGTAAGCAAGGGGTATCATCATCACTAGAAACTAAATGGAGGTGTGGGTGGATTTGAGTGACATGGTCATTGGGATCCCGCGGTACCTGGCTTATTTCAGTTTCTCGTCGCTTTGGGAAACGTACTTTCGGGATCTCGGTTTCGAGGTAAGGGTATCCCCGCCCTCCAACGCGGATATTCTCGATGCCGGTGTGAGGGAAACGGTAAATGACGCGTGTATACCGATCAAAATGTTCCACGGCCACGTGGCCTCGCTGAAGGATAGTGTGGATTGCCTTTTCATTCCTCGCCTGGCCGGCGCAAAGATGAATTACACGGTTTGCCCGAAATTCCTGGGTCTACCGGATATGGTGCGGGGATCGTTGACGGGATTACCCCGGATCATTTCTCCCCGCCTCCTAATGGGCCGAGATGGCCTCAAGGGTTTGCGCGGCCTTTACGACGTCGGCGTGGAATTGACCGGTCGACGGTGGCGGGTCATGCGAGCCCTGTCCCGTGCCAAGGGTGCCCTGCACCGGGGGGTGAGCCTGGTCCAACGGGAGGGCCTAGAAGCGCTGGGCTATCGACAGCCCGAGGACCCGGATCTCACCGTCGCCCTGGTGGGTTACCCCTACGTACTCTATGATGGTCTATCCAGCGGCGGAATACTCCCGCAGCTGCAGGAGCTGGGCATCAGGGTGGTCACCCCCGAGATGGTACCGACTCCGGCGATGAGGCGCGAAGCCAAAGCCTATCCCGAGAATCTATTTTGGTACTACAGCAACAGATCCCTTTGGTCCGGCATGCACTACATGGGAGCCGATCGCGTCGACGGCATGATCCACGTCACCGCCTTCGGATGCGGCCCCGACGCCATGGTTAACAAGTTGTTGGAGCTGGAATCCTCGGCCGATAGTATGCCATTTATGTCGGTGACCGTGGATGAGCACACCGCCGACATCGGTTTGAGGACGCGCGTGGAAGCCTTCGTCGACATGCTCAGGTGGCAGGCCTCCAAGAGGAGTGAATCGCGATGAAGATAAGTTATGCCCACATGGGCACCTCCGTCATCGCCGTGAACTCCCTGGCCAGGTCACTGGGATACGAAGTCGTCGCGCCGACTCCCCCCACGGAGAGCACCCTGAGCCTCGGCGTGCGACACAGTCCGGAGTTCGCCTGTATCCCCTTCAAGATCGTACTGGGAACCTACCTGGAATCCCTGGAGAGGGGGGCGGACCTGCTGCTTAGCGGAGGGGGCAAGGGACCGTGTCGGGCGGGTTATTACGGAGAGCTTCACACGCGGATACTTGCCGATCTCGGTTACGACCACGAGATGATATTCTTTTGGCCTCCCCTGAGAGCCCCGATGGATTTCCTCGGGAAGATGAGACAGCTCAAAGGAGGGGCTTCCTGGCCGAAGGTATACCGGGCGGTCAGGCTAGCCTGGCAAAAACTCCTGGCTCTCGACGATGTCGAGATGAAGTCCCACGAGATTCGTCCCCTGGAGACCGTTCCCGGCGACACCACCCGGGCTTACAAGCGCGCCCTGTCTCTGATCGATGCGGCGGAAAGCGTATCGGAAACGCAGGAAGCCGCCGGGGAAGGACTCGGCCTCCTCGAGGATGTATCGACGGTCGAAGCCGATCCCGAGGATATGCTGAAGATCGGGATCATCGGGGAAATATACGTTCAATTGGAACCCTTCGCAAACTTCGGAGTCGAGGAGAAGCTGGGGCGCCTCGGTGCCTGGGTACAAAGGAGTATCTTCGTGACCGATTTCGCCAGGACGGACATCCTCAAGAGGGGTGACGAGGGAGTGGCGCGCATCGCCTCGCCCTACCTTTCGGAAAACGTCGGAGGCCACGGGCAAAGCAGCGTGGGGGAGATCATACAATATGCCCGCAGGGGGTTCGACGGAGTAATCCAACTGGCTCCCTTCTCCTGCATCCCCGAGATAGTGGCCAAGAGTATAGTTCCCAAACTCAGCAGGGAATACGGGATTCCCGTGATGACTCTATTCATCGATGAGCAAACCGGGGAGGGCGGAGTGCAAACGCGCCTAGAGGCCTTCGTGGACCTACTGGCGGCCCGGCGCCGA
>SLGS01000077.1 GCA_007136565.1 Clostridia bacterium
TCCAGGGCACCGGAAACGTATTCGCGATCCGTCAGATCGGCGCCAAGGATCTCCTCATCCGAGGAGTAGACTATCCGGGCGTCGGGGTCGGTTATGAAGATCAGGGGGTATCCCTCCTCTTCCACGATCGCGGATACGAGGGCATCAATTACTCCGACGCGCTCACGCCAGAGCTCATCGCTTTGGTCCCAATCGAGCCCCGATAGTATGGAGAGGCTGTGGTAGATATCCCGGGTGTTCGATATTATGTTGGTTTCGGCTTGGATTCCGTCGAAGTAATCCTCGAGGGCACGCTCGGTGAGCCCGGCATAGGTGCCGAGTTCGGAAAAAGCCGCTCCTTCGAGATTGGCTCCGGCTCTGTGGCTTACCCACATACCCACGGCAGAAACCGGTACGAGTCCGATGAGGAGGAACAGGATGGTTAGTTTGGCGATCAAGGAACGATTACCGTATAGTCCCTTCAATTGGTGCATTGGAATCACGCCCTAAGCTAGTTGATTTGCCGGCATCCGTCAGCGGTCTCTTTCCCTTCCCCGGTAGATTTTGGGTGCGCCGGATTGTCGTTTCGAGGGCCGGGCGGTCCCGGCATCCGGGTCCGAATACCCACTGTAATTTCCGATAACACTATCGTCACGGGAAACCACAAGTGTTAGGTCCCGGTGAGTACGTATCTTCGGTTCGGGTAAGAATGGCATCGTGGAGCGATGAGATTTCGAGATCTTGGTGGGGGTGGACTGAATTGGGGGGAAATCTCGGGGCGAAAGCGGTGCCCGCGGTTCCGGCCGGACCGGCTTCTTGGCACAGGATCAAATCCCTTTGGACACCGGAGACGTATCATGGTTGGGGCCTCTCGCGGCGTTGGTTCGAGGGTTGGTACTTCAAGATGGTGGGAAAGCATGGAGATCCTATCATGGCCGTCATCCCCGGCATTTTTCACGCCGAGGATCCGCGAAACAGCCACGCCTTCGTTCAAGTCGTGGACGGAAACCTGGGGGAATCCACGTACAATACGTATGCGGTGGACGAGTTTCGCACTTCCCCGGGTCGCCCGTTTTGGGTAGAGGTAGGACCGAACTGCTTTTCCCTGGAAAGGATCGACCTGGATTTGACCGGTCCCTCCGGATCCGTGAAGGGGCACGTCCGTATGGGCGAAATCCGACCGTGGCCTGCCTCCCCCTGGTCACCGGGGATCATGGGACCTTTTACCCTGGCTCCTTTCATGCAGTGCTATCATGGGGTCTTGGGCCTCGACCACTCACTGTCGGGATCGCTGGTTCTCGGGGGAGTCGAGAAGTCCCTTGACGGTGGACGTGGATACATAGAGCGGGACTGGGGGCGGAGTTTCCCCGAGGCTTGGATTTGGATCCAGACCAACCATTTTGAGAGGGAGAAGACCTCGCTGATGTTCTCCTTGGCCACCGTACCGTGGCTAAGCGGTCAATTCACCGGTCTCATAGCGGGGTTGTTATTGGAAGGGCGGCTGTACCGGTTCACGACCTATGGCAGAGCGACGCCGGACTTCGCCGAAGTCACTCGTGATGCCATCAAGATCCGGGTTCACAACCCCCGATACGAGCTTACCCTGGAGGCGGAGCGCCCACCGGGAGCCAGGTTGCGTTCGCCGGAGGTCGGATCCATGGAGGCCAGGGTAACCGAGAGCATGGGAGGCAGTGTCGATGTCCTCTTGAGAACCCGGGGTGCTTCCCCGCGGACCATTTTCGAGGGCAGGGGCCTGTACGCGGGCGTAGAGGCGGTGGGAGATCTGGGGCTTTCTCCGGGGTCGAGCTGAAACGAATTGGACTTGCCTAGTAGTTTGCACCATCTCCCTCGGCCAGTTCGATCAGGATTTCCGCGATCTCGGGGTCGAACTGGCTGCCCGCGCATCGCCGCACTTCGTCCAGGGCCTCGTCCTCCGTCTTCGCCCTTTGGTAGGGTCTGCCGCTGGTCATGACATCGAAGGCATCCACCACACCAACTATCCGCGCTCGCAGGGGAATGTCCCTACCGCTCAAGCCCCGGGGATAGCCGCGGCCATCCCATCTTTCGTGATGCGAACGGATGTCCTCGGCTATCGGAGCCAAGTCGGGCAGGGAGGACGCTATCCTGGCCCCGATTTCGGGATGACCGGCCACGATCTTCCATTCCCGATCCGTCAATTTACCCGGTTTCCTGAGTATGAAGGAGGGTACGCCCACCTTGCCGATGTCGTGCAGGCGGGCGACCATCGCCAGGTTGGCGAGGCCGCTGTCATCCATATCGAGTCGTTTACCTATGGCCACGGCCATTCGTTCCATGCGTTCGGCGTGCTCCTCGGTCTCCATGCTCGTGGCGCGGAGGGTTTCGGTCAGCGATGCGATTATGGAGCTTCGAACGCTGGACATCTCCAGCATCTTGTCCCGGTACATGGCGCTCTCAGCGACGCTCATGGTGGAATGGATGTCGTCTGCTGGATCTACCTTCGTAGCCCATCCGAGGGAGACGGAGATCGGGATCGGCTCTGTCAGAGATTCGGCCAGATCCCTTCGCATTCGGTCTACCACGCGTTGCGCCGAGCGTTCGTCTGTACCCGGGAGGAGAAGCGCGAATTCGTCGCTACCGATCCTGGCGACGATGTCCTCGGCTCTGCAGGCCTCTTCCATCGTCGCTGCGATATCCTTGAGTACTCTGTCACCCGCATCGACGCCGAAGCCATCATTGACTACCTTCAATCCGTTGACGTCACCGACGATGATGCTGATCGGTAGTTGACGAGGAACGTCGAGGCGATCCAGGGAGTCCTCGAAATAAGCGCGGTTATAAAGACCTGTCATCTGGTCGTGGAGGTTGAGATATCGGAGGCGTTCCTCGGACATCTTTCGCTCACTGATGTCCCTGAGTATGGACAGGACCGCGGGTCTTCCCCCGTAGGTGAATATTTGCACGTTGACCTCGACCGGGAGGGTGCGCCCCTCGACATCCACCAGGGTCGTTTCGGAGAGGGGATCGAGTTGCTCGCCCGCCAGGCGCCGGTGATGCCTGGTGATAATTTCGGATACTTCCTCGGGACGGAAGTAGTCGGTAAACACCGACCCGATGATGTCGTCCTCGGGTATTCCCACCATCGACGCGAAACGCTGGTTGGTATATGCGATCTTCTCATCTTGGACGATGATGATGCCGTCGCCGGCGGTCTCCGCCAGGCTCCGATACTTCTCTTCGCTTTCCCTGAGCGCGTCCTCGGTGTCTTTGGCCTCCATGGCTCCGGCGACGGCGTGGGAATAGGCCTCCACCAGCTGGGGATCCTCGAGGGGCATCTCCTTTGGCATCAGGATGGTTAGGGCTCCCAGGAGTCGGTCGCTACCAATGATGCCGATGGAATAGACTCCTCCGATCCGTTCCCTTTTCTCGATCTTGGAAGCTTTACTCGGCGGGACCGCATCGCCGGTCATTTCCGAGATCCCCTCCAGGGTAACCAGCTGGCCCCTCTCGATGGAATGGAGGGTGGTAGTGGTCGTGGGCCAAAGGGCTCCCACCGAGAAAGCGCTCGGCGTCTCGCGGAGAATCTCATCCAGGGAAGGTTGTGCTTGCATCGACCCGAGCCGGAGGTGACTACCATCCTCGGTTAGTGTGCAGAAGAAGACCCCCAGGGCCCCGGTCATGTCGAGGAGGTATCGGGTTATGGTGTCGTACCGAATAACGTTGTGGGGGAAATCCACGAACCGGGCGAGGGCTTCGGTCATAGTGCTTAGTCGTCGATTTTGATCCGCCAGGTGCCTCGCAATCATGTCCAAGGCAGTGACATCGCGGATGACGCTCAGGAAGGTTTCCGGCCTCTCACCACCCTGGGCTTCGGGAACCACGTCGATCACGAGACTCCGGCGATCCCCGGACTTACCCACTATGACGTTGCGCGTTACCTTTTGCCCCAGGTAAATGGAATCGCGGAGGGCATCCTCCCAGGCTTGTCCCAGTTCTTGGGCCACGGGCATCTCCCGGGGAGTTCGCTCGATGGCCATGGCCGGCGGTGAGCCGACCAGCGATTCCAAGGAGCGGTTTCCGTAGATCAGCCTCGCTCGTCGATCGAATCGGGTTATGGCGTCGGGGGCATTTTCGGCCAGGGTGCGAAAGCGCCGCTCGCGCTCGACCAACTGCCTCTCTCTTTCCCTCCGTTCCGAAATATCTCGGAAGACGATCATCACACCTCTGATGTCCCGCTGGGCTCCCGGTATGGGAATTGCCTTGATTTCCACGTTCAGCATGTGCCCGTCTTTGTCGACGATGGCGAGGTCAGATCGGGATTCGGTGGGCTTTCCCGACTCCAAGACCTCGGCGAAAGGACCCGTCGTCTCCACGAGGGAATCGGCTTCCACGAGTCGGACTATCGATTCCATGGTGCGTCCCCTCGATTCGTCTTGGGACCAGCCGATCATCTCCGCGGCGGCCGGGTTGATGATTATCACCCGCTCTCGCGGGTCGGCGACCACCACACCGTCGGTGATACTTTGAAGAGTCGTCCTGTACCATTGTTCGCTCTCGCGGAGAGCCTCCCGCCCCAGGATTTCCTCGGTCACTTCCCGGGCCATGATCACGCATCCGAGAATATCTTCGCTTACCTGGGAATTCACGGGGAATGCCCGGGTGGACCAGTAACGTCCGTCCTGGGATTCGAAGTAGCCCGCCGAGTGACTTGCTCCCATTTCGAGCGCCCACAGTGCGGGGCAGGAATCGCAGGATCCGTAATGGTCTGACCAAATATCGCTGCAGCTCATTCCTACTAGGTCGGAAAGCGAGTCGAAGCCAGCATCCTCGCGGGCGGCGCGATTAGCCCAGAGGATCTTGCGGTTCGTATCGCAGTAGATCAGTCGTTCGGTGATGGAATCCAAGATGATTTCTTGGCTCGAGATTACCCTTTCTGCGTGGGATGAAAGGGCGGGGTTCATGGCGACGAGCACCAGGTTCTCTTCTTCTTCAAGGCGGTAGATTTCGACCCGGCGGGGATACGTACCCTGGCCTTCCCGGGCGGCCGACAGGGAAATGGCCGATCGCTGGATTTTTCCGGATAGAGCCGCTTCTACCTGTAATCTCAGGATGCCCAGGTCCCGTTGGGAAGCCCCGGGGAAAAGGTTCTCCAGTCGATCGGGTCTCCCATCGGTGCCGAGGTTAGTCCTCCACTGCGCGTTCACCCGGACGACGTTACATTCCTCCCCGATCACGGCGAGGTCGAGGGGAGTGGCTTCGAAGATTTCAGCGATGTGCGGATCGTGGGGCAAAACACCCACCTCCCGGGCTGCGACGATCGGAAAACGCTTATATCAATAGTTACTTCGCTACTTCTGCGCTAGGAGCGCGAACCCTTCAGATTCCGGCCTCCCGCGTATTTCGAGGGATCTCTTGGGATGGATCGTTTCGACCGGGTTATTCGGGGGTGGCCGTACGGACACGCGATCCATCTTCCAGCTCCCGGGGTGGGTTGATCACCACCCGGTCTCCTTCTTCTAATCCGGACACGATCTCCCAGTAATCGTCTCCTTCGAGTCCCGTTTGGACCTCGACCAGGTGCGCCCTCGCGTCGCGGATCACGAAAGCGTGATCGGTGCCGGCCATGCTAAAGACGGCATCCCTGGAAATGGAAAGCCCCCGGGCTTCCTCGACGATGATGTCCAGGTCCACCGGGTATCCCGACGAGACCCCCTCGGGTACTTCCACGAGCACGGCCTCGACGGGGACCCTACGCTGAGTTACGCCCAGCTCGGACACCCGTTCCACTGCGCGGGGATGGATCTTGCTAATCCGCGCCTCGAATTCCCCGGCGAGGGCATCTCCGCTCAAGATGACGCGCTGATCCAAGGCGACGCTCCGGGCGTCTTGTGCTATGATCTCTGCCTCCACCCTGATCTCCCGCGATTGGAGTAGTGCCAGGGGGGCCCCGGCGGCGACCATGTCCCCCTCCTCCACGTAAACGTCGGTGACGAGATAGTCGCCGGGCGAGGTGATCCGATGATCGTCGATGCGCTCATCGATCCTTTGCACTTGCGCTCTCATCGCCTCGAGGTGTGCTTCATCTTTATCGATCATGACTCGTCGGGAGGAGATCTCTGTCAAGTTGCTCTCCGCGGTTCCCAAGCTCGCCTCGGCCGCAGCCACGCGGGCCGTTGCGGTTCGGAGCTGGGTTTCGGGCACTGCGCCCGCTTCGTAAAGGCTCGTGGTTCTCTCCAGGTCCTCGGACGCCTGCTCGACTTCCAGCCGGGCCGCCGCCAGCCTGCTTTGGGCGGAGGCGACTTGCGAGGGTAGGTTGCCCCGAGCAACTCCCAGGGAAGCTTCGAGCGAAGTGATTTCCGCGAGCAACGTTCGGCGTTCCGTCTCCAGGTCGCGGGCATCGCCGGACAACAGTAGTTGGCCGGCGGTAACTTCGTCGCCGACATCGATGACAAGTCCCGATATCATCATGTTTTGGGAGGAAGAAAGGGTTCGTTCCCGCACTGCGACCAGGTAGCCGCTGGTCGAGACGGTGCGACCGAATTCCCTGATTTCAACATCGGACGCTTGGACTTCAATGCCGCCGGATTCGAATATGAAGTACATCGCGCCTGCACCCAGCAAAATGAATACTAGTGCTCCGATTAAGAGTTTCCTTTTCACTTGCATTCCCTCCAGGTCGCCACGCTGCGCGGTTCGGGTATTCGAGCGCCTTCACCACACGATCTCCTCCGCCGGTTTTGGGTTCGCGTTCTCCCGCACCTCTACGATCTCCCCACTGCGCATTCGAAATACTCTATCGCCCATCTCGGCCACGGGTAGATTGTGCGTGATGATGGCGACGGTGGTGGAGTAGGTCGTGTTTAGCTCGCGAAGTAACGACAGGATACCGATGCCGGTTTCGTAGTCCAATGCCCCCGTGGGTTCGTCGCAAAGGAGGAGTCCGGGGTTTTTCGCAAGGGCCCTGGCGATGGCTACGCGCTGCTGCTCACCACCCGACATTTGCGAGGGGAAATGTTGCGCCCTCTCCGACAGGCCGACCCTTTCTAAGACCTCGTCCACGGACAGGGGATTCTTGACCAATTCGGTCGCCAATTCGGCGTTCTCGCGGGCATTGAGGGAGGACATCAGGTTGTAAAGTTGGAAAACGAAGCCGATCTCGTGCCGACGATACAGGGTGAGTTGGGCTTCATCATAAGTGGCCAGGTCAACTCCCTTGTAGATAACCCTACCCGAGGTTGGAACATCCATTCCCCCGAGTATGTTCAGCAGAGTGCTCTTGCCCGAGCCGCTGGGGCCCACGATGACGACGAACTCACCGTGCTCGATATCGAGTGATACCTCTCGAAGAGCGTGAACCTCCAGCTCGCCGTGTGGATAGACTTTGCTAACCTCGTCCGCTCGGATGAGTATCTCGCCCAATTGCCGACCTCCCCCGTTGGATCCGGCCCGCCACAGGCCTCTTCAGGTCTCGTTCGGTGATTGTTCACCACGGATTCTATATTCCATTTGAGACTTCCTGCCGCAGTCTCGGCAAGAACCGCCATCCGGACATTATACCACCGGATGGCGGGAGGTTTGAGGCTCGCTTTCGGAAATACACGGAGGTGGAGGGGGTAATAATGATTACGGATTACGTATTTGGAGGTACGCGAATCGTATTCGGGTCGGGGGTCTCGGGGAACCTGGGGGTTGAACTGGGAGCGTTGGACCTTCGCCGACCGATGGTGGTCACGGATCGAGGCATCGTCGACGCCGGTCTACTCCAGGCAACGATGAAGTCCCTGGATGATGCCGGGTTGGATTACCGGGTTTTCTCCGATGTAAGCCCCAATCCTCGAGCCGAGGAGTCCCTCGAGGCGGCGAAGGTTGCCCTGGATATGCGGGCGGATTGTTTCGTCGCCCTGGGCGGTGGGAGCCCTATAGACGCCGCGAAGGCGGCCGGTGCGGCCGCCACCAA
>SLGS01000183.1 GCA_007136565.1 Clostridia bacterium
AAGACTGCCCCGATGCTTTCCGCGGATTGGGCTATGGCATTGGCGGTGGGCCCGACGGCCCTGGCCTTGAAATCCTCGAGCGCGACGTTACTGGATTCGTCCCTCCGGTCGATCGAGATGCTATAGGAACCCGCGGCGTTCCCACGGATCCGATGCAATATCCTCTGCAATAATGATGGCGCGCCGGACCGAGCACTCCCGGCGCGCCTGCGCATCAGGGAGTGATCCGCGGCCACCTGTCCCGGGCCCAACTCGGCTCCCACGAGGAAGCCGGGGGATTCCGTGAGCGTCCTGACGTGCCAGGCGAGCTCGCCCAAGCGGTCCTGGGAGAAATGCTCTTCCAAGAAAGCCACCGTGGCCAAGAGTCCGTCGGAATCAAACCGTCCGCCCTCCGAGGCCAGGATCTCGGACACGGGGTAGAGCAAACCGAGGAGATCATCCACGAGGGCCAGGGCCGAAGACAGCACGGACTCCGGGGTGGACAGGCTGAGGATACCCAGGGGATACTTTTCTCCGGCGCCCACGATGGCGTCGAAGCGCCGATACAGGTCCCGCACGAGATCCTCGTTCAGCATGCAATCCCGCAGGACATCCTGGCGAAAACGGATGTCGTCCCCTCGAACCAGGATCCCGGCGAACGCATCCCGCACCGAGGTGCGGATGATCTCGTCGCCTTCCGCCATGCAATCCAGCAGGTAGTCCAACTCCAAGTCGGCGAAAACCTCCGCGGGAACCTCGATGGTGACATCCACCGGGTTACTGCCGTCGGGCGGGTACAACATGCTCGGAGCCTTCATTCTATCCGCTCCTCGAGTCGCTGCCTGGTGAGTCCGTATTTCTCGGCGATGGATACGGCGTAGGCCAAACCATCGGGTGGTTGCCTCGTCAGCCGGTACGTCCTGATCGAGGGATCGTCGGGACATACCTGGGCGACGAGACTCACGATCCCATCGTCGATATCGGCCAATTCTTCGACGAAAGTGACGCACACGCCCAGGCATCCGATCCGTATCACGTCTTCCATCACCAGCCGGCTCAGGGTGCTCTCGTCGAAAACGGTGGCGGAGTTGAACATCTCGTTCATGATCAACAGGCTATCCGAAGACGCCCGGTCCAATACTTCCTTCATACGGATCAGGTCGTCCTCCATCTTCCCCCGGAGGTCCCTCATTCTCTCTTCGCGCTCGAAGTGAGTGAGTATGGTATCGAAGGTAGATAACCTGGCGAAGCTCCCGGGTATAGGGCAACCGAGGCTTGCCAAAAAATGCGCCTGGCCGAAGGCCCGGGCGAAGGTTGTCTTGCCCCCCTGGTTCGCACCGGTGATGACAATGATCCGCTCATCGGACGATAGATCGAAATCGTTCGTGATCACGGTCTCCCCCGACGCAGCCAGTTTCTTGGCCAGGGCCAGGTCGTATATGTCCCGGACCCCCACCCCACGCGTCGCCCCGTCCATCCGGGGCAGGCAAAAGGGCAGTCCTCTACGCCTCACGTCGGCGATATATTCCAGGTAGGCTAGGTAGAACTGGATCTCTTCGAAAAACCGCTCTATGGAAGGATCCACGAAGGGGTCGTGGATATCGCAAAACTCATCCATGGCGCGAAATTCCTCGGGATAGAGTCGCCCCAGCCGGGAGATCATCCATTGCTCCAGGTAGCTGAGACCCGAATCCGAGGATCTCGGGGCGAAATACGAACGCAGCGCGCCACCGCGCAACGGGGCGAATGCGCTCCGGATCTCGTCCCCGTGATCGGCTTCATCCCCGGGTTTGCTTATGTGCACTTCCCTACCCCGGATATCCATCCGATACTCTATGGCCGAAAGGGAAGAGCGGACATCGCCGATCGCCCGGGAAAAACCTTCAAACCCCGGCGATCGGGCGTATTCCCCCAGCCAATCCACGAAGGATGTCAGCCCCTCGGATCCCGGGGACACATCGCGCAAGGAGGCCTCCATGGATGTTACGGCGTCGCAATAAACCGAGGCCGCCGCGATGAACCAGCCCTTCCTCCCGAAGGGGAAGGTCAATCCCGAGGAAACCCTCAGGTGGCGATACACATCCTCCATCTCGGCGGAGAAGGCCTCTACTATCTCGAGGATCCCCGGATCCTCGAGATCCCGGAAGATGTCCTGGCGAAACCCGATGACCCCCGGCTCGGAAAGCGGAGTGTTTAGGGCATCGGAAAGAGCCCGCCCATTCCTACGCCGGCGCCCCCCGATGCCCGAGATGACCACGTCGAGATTCAAGTCGGAGGCGAATTGTTCTTTGGCCACTTCGACCCCTGGATCGGGGTAGCCCCCGGGGAAGAGGATGCTGGGTGGGTAATTCATCCCTATCACCTTCTTCGAATCGATGCGGGAAAACTATCGTGCGAGGGAGTCGACTGCAATGGTGGTTCGAGGCTATCTGGCGCCATCATCTCGGGGCTTGAGGCGAAAATCCTCCGGGGAGAGATCGTACCTCCGGTCTCGCTCCCGCTTCGCATCGCGATCCATGAGATCCTCGAGCGCGCCGCGGGGGTCCTTATCCTCGTAAAGTACACGGTACAACTGCTCCACTATCGGCATCTCGACCCGACAGGAGGCGGCCAGGTCCCGCGCTGCCCACGTGGATCGCATCCCCTCGACGGTCGTCTTGCCCGAGCGAATATCCTGGGGGGTGGTGCCCCTCCCCAGGGCCAGGCCCGCCCGCCGGTTTCGACTCAAATCGCTCGTGCAGGTCAAAACGAGATCACCGAGCCCAGAGAGACCGGCGAACGTCAGCGGATGCGCCCCCAGGCGCACACCGAGGCGGGTGAGCTCGGCGAGACCCCGGGTTATCAGTGTCGCCTGGGCGTTCACACCCAAGCCCAGGCTGTGGACGATCCCGACGGCTATCGCGTAAACGTTCTTGAGCGCCCCACCCAGTTCCACGCCGACGATGTCGTCGCTGGTATATATCCTGAGTTCCCTACCGTTGATGATGGACTGCACCTCGCGAGCAACCCCTTCATCCCTCGAAGCCACCACGGTCCCGGCGGGTAGTCCGGCGACGATCTCCACGGCGAAGTTCGGACCGGACAGGGCGGCCAATTCCCGTCCATCACTCATGCCCAGGACGTCTCCCAGCACCTGTGTCATTCTCAGATCGGTCGTGGGCTCTAAACCCTTGGTCGCAGAGACCAGGGGTACTCCCCGCCGGTAGTGGGGCTTGAGAAGATCGGCGGTGGCGCGCATTCCCTGTGACGCCGGGACGACGATGACCACATCGGCTCCATCCACCGCTTGGGCGACCTGTGAAACGGGGAATACGCGTTCGGGCAGATCATGTTCGAAGAGGTAGTCCGGATTCTTTCGGGTTTCGATCATCGCCTTTACCTGCTCGGCACGCCGCCCCCATAGGCGGACTTCGCACCCCGTCCGCGCGATGACCGACGCCAGGGCGGTGCCCCAGCTGCCGGCCCCTATTACGGCTATCGTCCCCCTACCGGACATCTTCATCCCCCCCACCATAGGCCTCTTTTTGCCCCAGGCGACGCTCTTCGCCCCTGAGAAGCCGCGAAAGATTATCCCGGTGTCGAAAGAGGATCCAAACGAAAGCTACCAGGGTGGCCAGGCTGTACGGGCCCGGGTAACCGGAAAATACGTTGGCCCAAATCGCCCCGGCACCCACTCCCACCATGACTCCCAGGGACATGTACCTGGTCACGACCCAAAAGAGGCCGGCGACGGAGAGCCCTATGCCCAGGGCCACGGGAGTGAGGTACAAGAATACGCCGGCCGTCGTCGCGGCTCCCTTCCCGCCCGCAAAGCCCAGGAAGATCGACCAGTTGTGCCCGGCTATTGCGGCCACCCCCGCGAGCGCGATGATCTCCGGGGCGAGCCCCATGGCGGCGGCTACGGTGCAGGCCAGGTATCCCTTGCCCACGTCCACCAGGAGGACCATAACGGCCCACTTGGCGCCGAAAAGGCGCAGAATATTCGTAGTCCCTATGTTTCCACTACCGTGGTCGCGCACATCGGTGCCGTGAAGCCTGCCCACGATGTAGCCCACGGGGATGGAACCCAGGACATAGGCTATAAGGATGGCGACGAAGGCCAAGATCCATCATCCCCAAATCAGTACTATTGAATAGCGTTTAGGGCTACGCCCGACTCACTGGATGCCCTCTATTCCGAAAGGCGGAATAGGAGCCGAATCGGCGTGCCGTTCAGACCCAGGATCGCCCTCAACGCTCGATCCATGTACCTGCGATATCCCATCGTAACCAACTCGGGATCATTGACGAACAGCAGGAAGGTGGGGGGACCATCCGATACCTGGGTTGCGTAGTACACCTTCAGGCTCCTGCCCCGTTTACCCGGTGGACGATGATGTTCCACCACCTGTCGTATGGCCCGATTCAGGTCGCTAGTCCTAAACCGCATCCGGTAATTGCTGTAGGCCTCGAGGACGAGTTGAGGTAGACGCATGATCCTCAACTGCTCTGTGGCCGACGTGGAGAGGGTGAGGGCGTAGTCTATGAAATACAGACGATCCCCGATGATGGAAAGGTACTCTTCCCAAACGCCCGTCTCTCGCTCGACGGTATCCCACTTGTTGATGACCACGACGGCCGCCTTACCCTGTTCCCTCGTGTAACTGGCCACGCGCTGATCCTGCTCGGTAACCATCTCGCCCGCGTCCAGGACCAACACCACCACGTCGGCATTTCTCACCGCGCGCAGGGAGCTCGAGACGCTGAACTTCTCGATCTGGTCATCGATGCGGGCCCTCTTTCGGATGCCAGCGGTGTCGACGAAGACGAACCGGTGGCCCTCCCAGGCCCACTCGACCTCGACGGCATCTCGCGTCGTCCCCGGGACCTCGTCGACCATCACCCTGGTGTCACCCAGCAAGGCGTTGGTTATCGACGACTTGCCGACGTTGGGCCGGCCCACGATAGCCACCCTTATCGGCTCGGGACCCTCGGGCTCGGCAATGGCCTCGTCCGTGGGAAGGGCGGCGACCATAGCGTCCAGGAGATCGCCGGTATTCCTCCCGTGTTCGGCCGAGATGGGTATGGGTTCACCCAGGCCCAGCGCGTAAAACTCCGAAACCGAATCCGCCTGGGCGGTGGAATCCACCTTGTTTACAGCCAAGACCATGGGAATTCCGAGGGGTCGCAGCATCTGGGCAACCTGTTCGTCCATGCCGGTCACGCCTTCTCGACCGTCCGTGAGCATTACGACAACGTCCGCTGACGAAAGCGCCACGCGGACCTGCCTTCGTATCTCCTCGACCAACTCCCCCGAGGCCCGGGGATCGGATATATCTTCCCACCCCCCCGTGTCCACGGCGACGAAATCGTGTCCCAGCCAGCTGACCTCGCCGTATATCCGATCCCGGGTGACCCCGGGCGTCGGATCGGTGATGGAACGACGACCGCCTACCAATCGATTGAACAATGTGGATTTGCCCACGTTCGGCCTACCCACGATGGCGACAACTCTTTTCACTAACCTGCCTCCATTTCCCCCGGCGCGATACGCGCGGGGTTGAGCACTTCACATTCTCAATTATCTTTAAAGGTATAATCCCCCGCAAGGGTTCGGGATCCGGGAGAGGGCCGGAGAACCGGGCTCCCATCGGACGGTGCATCGTGAAACCTAGAGAGGCCTGGACGTGGGCAACCGCCGACCGGATAACCAATCCTTGAGGAAACCGCCGACCACGAAGGGAACTTCCCCGAGACGATGGGGAGACATGGCGCCCACCAGCAGCATGAACCGTCTGACGTCCTCGTTGAATGCCACCAGGTACTTCACCAGCTCGTCGGGACCCGAGTTCATGAGTATGCGCAATGCCGGGGTGGCGATGGACACCGCGCCAGCCCCCAGCGAAAGGGCCTTCACCGCGTCGAGGGGCGTTCGCACCCCTCCCCCGGCCGCGATCAACGGCCGGGGATCGAGTCCGCAGACCGCATCGGCGCATTCCACCACCGAAGCCGCCGTAGGTAAGCCCCATCCGGTGAAGGAATCCCGGTCTACGGTGTCCGGCGTCCCGCCGATGGCCTCGCCGCGCAGGAGTTCGATTTCGGCGAAGGAGGTGCCGCCGGATCCTGCGACATTAATGCCCGCAACGCCCAGGCGACCCAGGGTTACGGCATCCTCTCGGGCTATCCCGCAACCGACTTCCTTGACCATCACGGGAACCGGCGAAGCTTCCACCGTGGCGGCTATAGCGTCCAGGGTCCCGGCGAAGCAGCGATCGCCCTCCGGCATGAGCAGTTCCTGCAGCGCGTTTAGGTGCAGTTGGATGGCGTCAGCCCCGATGGCATTTACGGCCTCCAGCGCCGCCCGGGGTCCCGCACTCGCCGGAAGGTTGGCCATGAGGAGTGTCGTGGAATCGAAACTGCCCGCCGCGTAGCTGGCCGACAGATCGCCCCCACCGTCCAAGATAGCGCTTTGGGATCCCACCGCCATTCCCCATCCGGCGGCCCGGGCTGCACTGCCCAGGGCGCGATTGATGCCTCCGGTCTCTGCGGGCCCTCCGGTCATGGCATCGACGAAAAACGGGGACGGGATATCCCGTCCCCAGATTTCGGTTCTCAACCGAACATCGTCGAGATCCATTTCGGGAATGGCCCGATGGATTAGGTGCACGTCGGAGAAACCAGAGTACCTGGTGTCGTCTTCCGTCTCGAGGGCAAGCCTGATGTGATCCAGCTTGCGCCCCAGGCGGCGCTCACGCTCGTGACCATCCATCGGTCGATCGACCGCTCCCTATTCTTTCTTCTCGTCCTGCTCTTCGTCCCGATCCTCGTCCTGGTCTTCGTCCAGGTCCTCGCCCTGGTTCTCGTCCAGGTCCTCGCCCTTGTCCGGTTGGTCTTCTCCGTTCTCCTCGTCGCGCAGCCTGTCGCGCGTCTCGGTCAGGAGATCTCCGAAGACATCACCTAGGGTGAGATTACCGGTCGCCCGGCGCGTTTGCTTCCTCGGAGCCGGCTCCACCTCGCGACGCGCCTCCTTGAGGCTGAGGCTGATGCGGCGCTCATCGGACTGGACGCGCAGGACCTTAACCTGGACATCCTCGCCCTCGGATACGACCTCGCTGGGCTCGGTTACGTGGTAGTCCGCCAGTTCGGATATGTGAACCAGCCCTTCCACTCCGGGCTCCAACTGGACGAAGGCGCCGAAAGGCGCTATGCGCATAATGCGTCCCTTGACGATCTGACCGGAGGCGTAATTGTCCTCGATGGTCTCCCACGGATCCGGGAGCAGTTGCTTGAGACCGAGGGAAATCTTCTCCCCTTCTCGGTCCACCTTGAGAACCTTGACCTCGATCTCCTCGCCGACGGTCAGGACGTCCGAAGGATGATCGACGCGTCCCCACGACATCTGGGACACGTGAAGCAGTCCGTCGACTCCGCCCAGGTCGACGAAGGCCCCGAAATCGGTGAGGCCCTTGACGACACCACTGCGGACCTGGCCCTCCTCGAGCTCGGCCCAGGTCTCGTCGCGCTGGCGGGCGTGCTCGGTCTCGAGTACCGCCTTGCGAGAGATGATGATCCGATTCTTGTTGCGATCGAGTTCGACGACCTTGGCCTTGACCTCTTCGCCCACGTACTGCGCCAGATCGCTGACGAAGCCACGGTCGACGTGGGATGCCGGCATGAATCCCCGGAGGCCGAGGACGTCCAGCACCAAACCACCCTTGACCTCTTCGACCACGGGAGCTTCGATGATCGCGCCCTCCTCGTGGAGCTCGTAGAGGTGATCCCAGGCGATTTCGTCGAGGGCACGACGGTATGAAGCCAGTACGGCTCCGTCCCTGCCGTCGACGCTCAGGATGTAGACCGGGATTTCCTGGCCCGTCTCGAAGACGTCCTGGGGACGCTCGTTACCCTTGAGACGAAGCTCGGAGTAAGGAATGACGCCGTCGGACTTGTAGCGC
>SLGS01000106.1 GCA_007136565.1 Clostridia bacterium
CAATAGCATGGGCACCACCCTGGTCCAGGATGACCTGATACGAGCCCTGGAAGAAGGCCATCTCGGAGGAGCCGCCTTGGATGTCTTCGAGGTCGAGCCGCTCCCCGAAGACAGCCCGCTTTGGGACATGGATAACGTGTTGTTTAGCCCGCACTCCGCCAGCTGCGGCGAGTTCGAAGATCAGAAGGTCACGGACCTTTTCATCGATAACCTCTTGCGGTATCTCGATGGCATGCCCCTTCGCAATGTCATCGATCCCGAGCTTCAGTACTAGTCGTGTCCGCCACGGGGGCTCTGCCCCCGTGGCTATCCATCCCCGAGATCCGTTCACCGAGAGGGGTTCATAAATGGAAATAATCGCCGCGGAGAGACTGTTCGACGGTCTCAAGGACTCTGCCCTGGAAAAGGGTGGGCTACTGGTTGATGGCGACCGAATCGTCGAGGTGGGGTTTACGCAGGAGTTGTTGACTCGTTACCCGAGCGCCGAGCTGACGCATTTCCCCGGGTGCACCATCTTGCCGGGGTTGGTCAATTGTCACAGCCATACGGTCATGCCGGGCGACGGTTCCAGCGTCGAAGATGCCATGACCGCCGGTGATGATCAATTATTCCTCCGGGCTGCCGAAAATGTGAGACGATCACTTCGAGCCGGTGTGACAACCCTGGCAGATCTGGGCGCCAGGAATGATGTGGCCTTTACGTTGCGGGATGCGGTGGAGACCGGTAGTGTCGATGGGCCGAGACTGGTGCTAGCTGGCCGTGCCGTTACTTCTCCCAGGGGGCACTGCTGGCAGTTCAACGCAGAGGTTTCGAATCGGGAGGAAATGGATGCCCAGATTGACTCGTTGCTCGAGCGGGGCGCCGACCTGCTAAAGATCATGGCGAACGGCGGAGGTACGCTGGGGACCGACCCCTTCAACCCGCAATTCGACGAAGATCTCCTCGCCTTCGCCGTGAACAAAGCCCACGAGGCGGGCAAACCGGCCTTCGCGCACTGCAGTTGTACCACTGTAGTTCGACAGGCGGTAAGGGCGGGTTTCGATGTCATCGTTCACGGTAATTTTAACCGCGACAGGGATGTCTTGGATTTCGACGAGGAATTGGCGAAGGAGGCCGCGGACAAGGGGACAAGGTGGAACCCCACTTTGGAGATAACTCGCTGCGGCATCAGGAAGATGGAGGACTCGGGCGAGTCCGACGAGGCCATCGCCCGGAGGTGGCATGCCTACGAGCAACGAGAGCTGGAAATCGAGCGCCTGAAGGGGCTTGGAATCACCATGTTGGCGGGATCCGATGAGGGCTGGGGAACCAACGCCTTTGGGACCTTCCATCGCGAGGTAGAAGCCCTTACCCGCGCGGGCCATACCCCCGTAGAAGCCCTGAGGAGCGCCACTTCGCTTTCCGCCGAGTCCCTGGGAGTGGGGGATTTGGTGGGTAGTTTCGCCCCGAAGATGGCCTCCGACATCCTGGTGGTGGCGGGGAATCCCCTCGAGGACATCGCGTGCTTGAGCGACGTCCGGGCCGTATGGTGCAGGGGCATTCGGGTCGATCGCGGCGAGTAGAACTCGATGGCATTCCCGGGGCTGGGATACCCAGCCCCGGGAATGGGAACTAAAGATTCAGGAGCTCGGAAATCTTCGCTCGGTCGAAACCCATGATCACTTCATCCCCTATTATCGTTGTCGGCGTTGCCTGTGCGCCGATCTCCAGGAGTTCCTTTACGTATTCGGGGTTTTCCCGGATGTCCCGTTCTTCGAAGTCCACTTCGCTCTTTTTCAGAAATTCTTTCTCGGCTGCGCAGGGGCCACACCCCGGCTGTGTGTAGACTATAACTTTCGCGTCACTCATTTAGTATCTCCTCCCGATGGAATCTCGATCGTCGCCTCACGCGGATGTCTATTCGGTCCGCGAAAGAGGAAGGTCTCTGGGATTCCAGGAACGCCATTCGCGGGCCACTTCTACTTTCTTACCCGGGTTGTCGCCGAGGTACTCGGTATGTTCGCCAAGGTTTGGTGTTCCTCGAGGGATGGGTTGGACAATGCAGAGGCTAGGATAGATACGAAGAGGGGCGAGAGCCGTTAAGGGCTCCGCCATCTCTTGACCCACTCACTTTCTGCCCCAGGTGATCGGTGACGAGAATTACCCTAATCCCGGGGCCTGCGAGATCCTCGCCGCTCGACTGGTTTCGATGCTTCCCGTAGATATGGTTTACTCTTAGAGATGGCTCGTGTATAACCGATGCGGAGGTAAGCCCGCCATTCGCCGAGATCGGCGATGGAGGATTTGGTGTGGTAAGAGGAACTCATCCGACTAAGACCTTTTTCCGATGCGGGGGTGGAAATATTGTCGCACGGTCCGGTTGAAATCCTGGGATCGCCAGTCTTGAGAGTATCTTGTCACGAAGTGGGATTTCCCTTGTCCGGGGGAGCCCTGGATGCCATCGATCACTTGCGGACCGCGCTTTCGATCTGCAGAGCGGACCTTGGTTTCGGTAGGGGCATTGCCGCACCGCAGGTGGGTTCGCCTCTGAGGATCGTTCACACGCACTTGGACCGACCCAGGACACTGATAAACCCGAAAATAGTTGGCAATTCCGAGGAAAAGTTCCGGCTTTGGGATGATTGTCTCAGCCTTCCGGATCTACTGACGTGGGTCGAGCGATTCGAAACCATCGAGGTCGAGTACCTGGATCCGGAGGGATGCCTGCACCGCTGGATCGCCGAAGGTGATCCAGCCGAACTGTTGCAGCACGAAATCGACCATCTGGACGGCATACTTATGATCGACAGGGCCTTTGGCCCCAATGCCGTATACGCACGGGAGGAGTACCGAAGGCAACTGCATACAGATCCCGATCTTCGGGATCGGGGGCCGGCAGTTGGCCCCGGGGAAATCCGAGTACAGTAGGAGATCACTTCGCCGGTTGCTTCGCGGGTGATTATCAGGAGGGGGCAGTGTTCTCGTGTCGAGAAAGCTTTGGATAGCATTGATAGTGGGACTCGTCGTGGTCGGGGGAGTCGTGGTCGCCGCCTCGTTGGCCGGACGCGGTGTCCAGGTCCCCCAGTTCGTCACGGCCGAGGCGGGTCCCGGACAAGTCGTCTTGACCGTTACCGGGAGTGGGGCGGTGCAGCCCGCGGATTACCAAACGGTTCGCGCCCGCGCATCGGGCGAGGTTGACTCCATATCGGTCGATTCGGGAGAGCGAGTGGACGGTGGCCAGGAGTTGGCCCGTCTTTGTAGCGAGGATCTCAATTACCGGATTCGAAGCGCCGAGATGGATCTCGAGTCGGCGCGACTGAACCTCCTGGACCTTCTCGGTCTCGGCCCCCGGGACCCGATTCCGCCGCAGGTAGCCTCGGCCATCGTCGAAGTGGTGGCTCCCACTCGAGGCAGGATCTTGGGAGTCGACGTTGACCAGGGAGATCGCGTCAATGATGGAAACATCCTCTTTCGGATCGTCTCCGACGAGGTAGTCGAGTTCGAATTCGAGCTCGCTCCCGACTATGCCGATCTCCTCTCCGAAGGAGACGCTGTGGCGGTGCATCTGCGAGATTTCGACGATACGGTTGACGGGCGGATCGAAGCAATCTCGATGGGAACGAACATCGAGGGGCAGTCCCCTGGTACAACCGTAAGCGTTTCCTTGGAGAACCCCGTCGGTCTCATTAGGCCGGGTATGAAAGGTCACGTGACCGCCCACGCCGCCGATCAAACCGTTGTCCGCCCCGGGGAGATCGGCGAGTTCCCGGTGATAAGCGTCAGGGCCAGCAGATCCGGGGTGGTCGATGTCATCGAAGTGAGCGAGGGACAGACCGTGGAGAACGGCGAAGTGCTTTGCTCGATCGGAACCTCGAGTCACTCCCTCCAGGTTCGACAGCAGATGTTGAGGATATCGCAGGCGGAGCTGAGTATCGACAGATATAGATCGGAGTTGGAACACCTGGTGATTTCCAGCCCCATGACCGGAGAAGTAACCGAAGTCTTCGTGAACGAGGGCGATACGGTGAGCACCGGTGCCCAGATACTGACGATATCCAGCCAGGATGAATTCGAGGTCCAAATCGACGTCGATGAGTTGGAAATCGCATCCCTTTCCCCGGGGATGGATGCCGAGATCAGCCTCGATGCCTTGCCCGGGTTGGAATTGCGTGGCGTGGTGGACGAGGTGGCGAGGTCCGGCGATGTCGGGAACGGTGTAACCACATACAGGGTGGTCGTATCCGTAGCGTCGGGAGCCGGAATGAGGAGCGGAATGTCGGCGGATGTCACCATCGAGGTGGATCGACGCGAGCAGGTTCTCTCCGTCCCCGCCGAGGCAGTTACCACCGCCGAGGGCGTCAGCTCGGTCCGGGTGGTCACGCCCGAGGGTGCTGAAGAGAGGACGGTTGCGGTTGGATTAACCGACGGTGTGCGCACCGAGATCCTCGATGGGTTGAGCGAAGGCGACGAAGTAGTCATCTCGTCGATAGAGCGAGACACGATGTTCTTCATGGGTCCCGGTGGAGGTTAGACCATGGAAGAGCCGGTCTTGGAATTGCGAGAGATTCACAAGAGGTACGACATGGGTGATGTAGAGGTCCACGCGCTGCGGGGAGTCGATTTGCGGGTTGATGCCGGTGAGCTTGTAGCCATAATGGGCCCGTCCGGATCGGGAAAGTCGACGATGATGCACATCATTGGCTGCCTGGATCGACCCACGAGCGGCCAGTATTTCCTAGAGGGCGACGACGTTGCAATCAAGACCGATGATGAATTGGCGGCCATACGGAACAAGCGCCTGGGGTTCGTGTTCCAGGAGTTCAACCTACTGTCCTCGATGACGGCACTGGACAACGTAGCCCTTCCCCTGACCTATAGGGGAATGTCCGCTCGCAGGCGCGCCCAACTGGCCAGCGAAGCCCTGGAAAGAGTGGGCCTGGGGGATCGTCTTTCTCATCGTCCGAACCAACTGTCCGGCGGGCAGAAGCAACGAGTGGCCATCGCCCGTAGTCTCGCGACCGAGCCAGCGATACTGCTGGCCGATGAGCCCACGGGCAACCTGGATACATCGGCCCAGCGCGACATAATGGGTATCCTGAAGGAATTGAACGAAACGGGGATTACGGTCGTGGTGGTAACTCACGATCCGGCCGTTGCCTCCCACTGCCGCCGGGCAATCCGATTGCTCGATGGAAGCATCGTGGGCGACGGTCCTCCGAGCGAGGTGACATCGACCAATGAATATCGGTGAAGCGTTTCGATCGGCCGTAAGCGGACTTCGGGGATCGGTGCTCCGGTCAGCCCTGACCGCCCTCGGGATCATTATCGGTGTGGCGGCTGTGATAACGCTCATCGCCGTCGGGGAGGGAGCCGGAGACGAAATCACCGCCGAGATAGAGGGCTTGGGTGTGAACGCCATCATAATTGCTCCTCGAGCGGGGACACAACTGGCAATGGATCACGCACGCGAGATCGTAGAAAGGGTGCCCACCGTCGCCTTCGGTGCCGCACGCATGGACGTCGGCCGAAACACGGTGAAGTGGGGTGTGCAAACCCACGATGCAGCCATACAGGGTGTCGGTGCGGGATATGAATCGATCACCGGATTGAGGCTTGAGAGTGGCCGTTTCATCGACGAAATGGATGTGCAGCGGCGATCCCGCGTGGCCGTGTTGGGGCAGGGAATGATCGAGGAACTGTTTCGCGGCCGCGCGGCCCTCGGGGAGAGTGTAAACGTCAGGGGCCAGTCGGTGACCATCATAGGGGTGTTGGAACCCCAGGATGCGGGTTTTGGCGGTGGCAGCGACGATTTGGTGATGATGCCGATAAGCACCCTCCAGAGAATGTTCGCCACGACACAGGTTAACGGCATCTACGTGCAGGCGGAAAGCATGGAGGTATCGGATATGGCAGTCAGCCACATCCGGAGGATCATGGACTTGAAGTTCGGTCGCGAGGGCTCCGTCAGCGTTACCAGCCAGGAGCAGCTTCTGGATATGGTGAGGACGATCACGGCCACCTTGACTTTGATGCTCGGGGCCATCGCCGGCATCTCGCTCCTCGTCGGCGGTATCGGGATAATGAACATCATGCTTGTCTCGGTAAAGGAAAGGACCCGCGAGATCGGTATTCGAAAGGCAGTGGGAGCGAAGAATCGCGATATTCTCGCCCAGTTCCTCGTGGAGTCCATCCTGTTGAGCCTCGGGGGCGGCCTGGTGGGAATAGGCCTCGGTTGGCTGTTGGCACGACTGGTCGCGGTGTTCGGTTTGAGCACGGCAGTCACCGGGGGATCGGTGGCATTGGCCTTTGGATTCTCCGCGGCCGTGGGTCTGTTCTTTGGCGTGTACCCCGCGGGACAGGCGGCACGTCTCGATCCCATCGAGGCACTCCGCTACCAGTGAGGGATGCAATGCTGCGAACCAGCCGGATCTTGGGCTTGCTAGGGATCGCGCGTGGTCATAACATTGATTGTGGTGCAACCTCGGGTCCGTCCGAGGGTGGCTATCAAACGACGTCAACAGATGGAGAGATTCCGTGGGCAAGAGCAAGTATTTGCAGCTGTTCCTATCATTTTTCAAGGTGGGCATGCTCGGGTACGGTGGTGGTCCGTCATCGATACCCCTGGTCCATGACGAAGTGGTAGAACGACACAAGTGGATGGATTCCGAGGAATTCGGGGATATATTGGCCATCGGAAACACCCTTCCCGGTCCCATCGCGACGAAGATGAGCGGATACATAGGTCACCGCATGGCGGGGGTGCCCGGCATGTTCATCGCCGTTACGGCGTTGGTGCTCCCCACCGTTGTATTGATCATATTGCTCCTCACATCTCTATCCGCCTACAAAGACCAGCCATGGGTGCAGGGACTGAGTTTTGGTGTCGTCCCCGTGGTTTCAGTCATGTTGGCCGACTTGACCTGGCAATTCGTCAAGAGAGCGTGGATGGACATGGGGGTCCTGCTCAGTGCGATCATGATCGTTGGCACCTTGATTGCCATCTCTTGGCTCGGTGTCCACCCGGCCATAGTGATCGCGCTCATTCTCGGTTTTGCCCTCTTCAAGCCGGACAACCTCGACGAAGACGATGAAGAAGGAGACGATGAACAGTGATCTATTGGGAGATCTTCTTGGCGTTTTTCGTCTCCAACATCCTGGGATACGGTGGTGGTCCATCCACCATTCCCCTGATCGAATACGAAGTGGTTAGCCGATACGGATGGATGACGGTGTCCGAGTTCGCCGAGGTCCTGGCTTTGGGCAATGCGCTCCCGGGGCCGATAGCCACCAAGATGGCGGGCTACATCGGATTTCAACAGGGTGGAGTCCTCGGTGCCACCATCGCCGTTTTGGCCACATTGGGCCCATCACTCGTATTGATGCTGCTTCTGCTAGGTCTTCTCATGAGGTTTCGCCATTCGCCCAAAGTCCAGCGCATGACCACGCTAATCAGGCCTGCCATAGCGGTCTTGCTCGGCATATTGACCTTCAGGATGTTCCAGGGATCTTACTTGGACATCGGCATCGTTCAAGCAGTTCTCATAGCTGGTGTCGCTTTCGTTTTGATGATTTGGAAGAGGGTGCATCCCGCCTACGTGATCCTCGGCGGAATGATGTATGGCGCCCTATTCCTGGGTTGACCGGAGGGAAGAGGTGACCGGGTATTGAGTAATGATGGGCGCGCGGGTCAGCCGGATGTGAGGGCAATGGTAGCCAGTGCGCACCCTTTGGCTACCTCGGAGGGGATCGGGGTCTTGGGCGCGGGTGGCAACGCCATGGATGCCGCGATCGCCGCGGCCGCGGTGACCAACGTCGTCCTACCGGGTCACTGCGGCATAGGTGGGGACGCGTTCATACTCTACTACGAAGC
>SLGS01000022.1 GCA_007136565.1 Clostridia bacterium
CCGAAGCCGGGTATGTTCGAAAGAGTCCCGGCACCGGTCCCACCTTCGCGATGGACGAATTCCTCGCCGGTTTCGTCCAACTGGATTTCGTCTAGCAGATTGACGCTGGATTCACTTACGCCCAATACCAGGTGTCTCCCCGCCACCCGTACCAGGACAACTTGCGTCTTGCGTCCCACCGCCACCGCCTCGACAACCCTCAGGTTACCCCCGGCCATCTGTCCCGACATGGCGCGGTTGAGCAGCCTAAGGCTGATAAGGGCCAAGCCCAACACCAGGGCGCTGGCCAATATGACCTGCAAAATTACGTCCACCGGTACCTCCCCCATTCGCCGACTTTGGCGATCATCTCAGGTTCCGGATTCTATCCTCCAGGCTGACTATTTCGGTGATCCTAACGGCGAAGTTTTCGTCGACTACGACTACCTCGCCTCGGGCGAGTAGCTTCCCGTTTACCAAGACATCCACCGGTTCCCCCGCCTGTCTATCGAGATCGATGATGGACCCCGTGCCCAATGACATGACCTTGCGGATGTCCTCCACGGAACGACCCAACTCGACGCTGACCTGCAGCGGCACATCCAGCAGCATGTCGATCCTATCGTTGCGTGGGCCCTGGGAGCGCGAACTTCCCTGTTCGAAGGAGGGGAAACTCGCCGGGGAGACCTCCTTTTCCCTTTGTTTCGGCGGCTCCGGATCCGAACGCTCTGACGCCGTCGTCGGAGCATACGTAGCGGTGGTTTCGGTTTGGGGCCCTTCGTCGACCGCAGCAGCGGAAGACTCTCTTTCGCCGGCGGAGTCTTCCTGAACGGCTTGCCTGATGTCCTCAGGTAGGGAGAGGATCAGGTCCAGGTTTTCGCCTTCGGCCCCTTCGAATCCGATCTTGACTTCGTACCAATCATCGTCGCCCACTTCCCCGGGCGCCGGGGGAGATGGCTGGCCTTCGGATACCTCGACCTCCAACAGGCAACCGCGGCAGTCCGCGAGGGTCTTCGCCAACGTGCTGGCAATGGTGGTTATCAGTGATCCGATGGAGCCCGCGTCGGCTGCTCCATCCTCCTCCGCTTCGCCGTCTTCGTGATCTCCGCGCTCTATACGCCAGTAGCCACGGGCGTCGATATCTCCCGAGTAATCCACCGTGCCCCAGGACCCCCCGGAGGTATCCATCACTTGTGCGGGGGAAGCGAAGGTGGCCTCCCAACCCTGGAAAGTCAACCCGAGATCCTCTTCGATTTCGGCCACGGCGGTTTCCAGGATCTCACCGGTCAAGTCCCCCGGTGAATCCTCCTCTTCGGACAATCCCTGCAACAGGGCGTCGATTTCTTCCTGGCTCAAGATCTCTTTAGACATTGTCGCCTCCTTCCTCGACGGATCCGTCTATTTGGACCGCGAGGTCATTACCGATTTGCCCGGGCCAGCCCGAGAACACCTTTCTTCCTTCGACGGTTACCTTCAGGGGATCATCGACTCTCTGATCGAGCCTGAGGATATCTTCCACCCCGAGGTCCAGTAGATCCCTGAGGGTGACTTCCGTGGAGCCCAGCTCCACCGACAGCGGTACATCGACTTCGAGGAGATGCGATCGAATGCGATCCCCTTCCCGCTTCGCTTCCGCGCCCTCTTCCCCGGACGCCGGGGTACCACCCATCCAATACTGTATGGACAGTTGCGGAAGCACCGATTCGAGCATCATGTGGGGCCACGCTACGTTGATCCGACCCCCACTGTCCCCCATCTCCACCAGCAGGCCAGCCACGAGCATCATTTCGCTGGGCGGCGCGAATTGGGTGAAGAAGGGGCTGGTCTCCAGGGCGGTCAACGTGCCTTCGAAGGGCAAGACATCCCTCCACGCCTCCTCGGAGGCGTCGATGAGCCGGTTGAAGACCGTCCGCATCACGGCGGCCTCCAGGTCCGTCAGGGGCCTCTTAAGTGATTCCGCGGCGCCCGGGTTTCCGAGGAGCCTCTCGATGAGGGGAAAGGCTATCTCGGGCCTGATCTCGATGCCCACCTTTCCATCCAGGGGTGAGAATTCTCCAATTCCCAAGACCACCGGTGTTGCGAGCCTTTCGGTGAACTCCTCGTAGGTCATTTGGTCCAGGGCGATCAAGGATACCCGGACAGCGGAACGCACGTGGGTGGAGAGGTTGGTGGCGGCGAAACGCGCCAGGTTATCGTGCAGGATTCGAAGTGCCGCCTGGTGCTCGCGGGACAGCTTCTCCGGCCTGTGAAAGTCATATAGTCTGATCTGGCGCCTTCCGCGAAACTTTCTATACGATGCTCCACTTTCCACGGGCAACCACCACCTTTCGCGAATTCTTCATTGCACCATCATGCTCGTGAAGTACACATCCGCGATCTTGTCCGGGGCCAGGATTTCGTTGACCCTGGTTAGGACCAATAGCCTGAGATTTCGCATGCCTTCGTTCCCCTTCAACTCTTCGGGCGTCTTGGACCGCAGGATTTCCAACATGGCATCCTTTATCAGCGGGAGGTCGTCTTCGATGACCGGTATCGTGGATGCGCTTTCGCATTCAAAGGCGACGGCGATACTGACGAAGTGAGAGTATCCCTCCGCCGAGGGTTTCAAATCGGTTACCAACTCCGGCATCTCGTAGAGCGGGCCGGTTTCCGTTCTTTGCACGATCCCGTTGTCCTCGCGCAGATCCTCTGCATTTCGGTCGGGGACCACCCACTGGGCGTAACCGACGTATCCCAGGGCCATTGCCCCCAGGAGCATGCAGATTCCTACAGTCGCCTTGAGTTTTCCGCTCAATTCTCCTCGCCTCCGGAAACGACATCGGCGGAGCCCGTATCTCCACTTTCCGCCGCGGGTTCGGTGCCGTGGGCATCCAGGCGCAGCAATACCACGTCGACCCGGCGATTCATAGCTCGCCCTTCGTCGGTTTCGTTGGTCGCCCGCGGCCGGTGTTCGCCGTACCCGGCGGCCGACATTTTCTGGGGCGAGAACTCTCCGATTTCCAGCAGGTAACGCAGCACACTCGTCGCTCGCACCGTGGATAGTTCCCAGTTGCTCGGAAACTGCAGAGTGCTAATCGGCACGTCATCGGTGTGCCCCTCGACCCGGATCTGGTTGGGAAGATCCTCCAGGGTTGGTGAGAGCAGGTCGAGCATCGTGAGGGCTTCGGGTCGCAGCTGCGCGCGTCCGGATTCGAATAAGACCTGGTCGGTGAAGTGCATGATCAATCCTCTTTCGGTCATCTCGAAACTGACCCCCTCGTCGACCCCGGATTCGGTCAATTTCCGCTGCAGCCTGATCTTGGCCTCGAGGAGCTGTCTTCTCTGGATGGCTTCTATTTGTTCGCGATGCCGCGAATCCCCCACGTCCATCAGGGGCTCGGCGGAAGTTACGGTTCGTCCCCCCTGGAGCAAGCCCAAGGCTTCCTGCAGGGACATGATGACCCGTTCGAATTCGACGGTATCGATGGTTGAGAAAGAAAAGAGCAGGACGAAGAAGGCGAGCAATAAGGTGACCATGTCAGAATAGGTGGTCATCCATTCGTTGGATCGATCGGTTCCTTCCGATCCCCGCCCGCGGTTTCTAATCATCCGAAGCTACACTCTCCCCTTCCTCGGCGGTCGATACCGTTTCCGCATCGCGCGCCGCTTCTTCCGGATCCTTGGAGGCCTGTCCATTGATGAACGATTCTAGCTTGCCCTCGATGAATCTCGGGTTCTGCCCGTCCTGGATGGCCAAGATGCCCTCCATTATCATGGTCTTGGTATGGAGCTCGTCCCGGTTCCACTCCTCGAGCTTGTTCGCCATCGGGTTGAAAACTATGTTGGCGAGGAGGGTACCGTAGAGTGTCGTTATCAGGGCGACGGCCATTCCTAGACCGATCATTTCCGGGTTTTCGAGATCCCGGAGCATCTGTATCAGGCCTATCAGGGTACCTATCATTCCAAAGGCCGGCGAGACGGCCCCCGCAGTGCGAAAGACTCCGATGCCACGCTCATTATGCTCGGCGGAGGCATCGATCTGATTTGCCAGGAGTTCCCTCATTTGCTCGGGCGGAACGGCGTCCACGAGCATTTGGACGGCGTCCTGGAGGAAGGGGTCCCCCAGGTCTTCGACGTGATCCTCGAGGGACAAGAGCCCCTCTCGCCTCGCCTGGTTTGCCAGGTCTAGCAAATCATCTTTCAGACCGGTCATGTCCCCGTTACTTTTTTGGAATGCCTTGATCATGAGGCCGGGAATCCTCCGCATCTGTCGGCCTCCGTGGGATATGGCCACGGCCGCCAGGGTCCCCCCCAGGACTATGCGCAAAGACGCGGGATCCCAAAAGGTCGCCAGCGTTCCACCGCTGAGCATTGCCCAAACGAGGAGCCCTACGCCTACGACTAATCCGATCAGTGCTGCGAGTTCCAAGCTTACACCCCACTCCCGCCCTCGCTGAATTCGGTTCGCGCGTTGTCGATGCGCGACCGATAGGCGATCGCACGCGCGACCACCTCGTCCACGGATTCTGATACCATCATCCTCTTGCCGGTCGTCAGGGTCACGAGCGTATCGGGAGTCGCCTCGAGGGTTTCGATCAAGTCCGCGTTGATGCGGATTTCGTCGCCATTCAAACGCGTTACCGAGATCAAGTTCATCATCCCTTCCCCGGGCGACTCCCCCTGCGCCCGCGCTTGCCTATCTCTTGAGGTTGACCAGTTCCTGCAGCATCTCGTCGGAGGTAGTTACTATACGCGAGTTCGCCTGGAACCCGCGCTGGGTTGTGATCATCTCAGTGAATTCCGCCGATAGGTCGACGTTACTCATCTCCACGGATCCCGGGGCGATGCTGCCCCGCCCCGCGGTACCCGCCGGGCCCACCTGGCGAATTCCCGAGTTATTGCTCTCCAGGAACACGCTGTCGCCGGCCTTGGTTAGCCCCCCGGGATTCGCGAAGGCCGCCATGCCGACCTGGGCGATGGTCTGCACCCTCCCGTTGGAGTAAACGCCCGTTACCACTCCCGTGGGATCCACCATGTAACTCTCCAGGCTACCCATGGGCGCTCCGTTCCTCTCGGTGGCCGAAACGGTGGAAGATCCGGAGAACTGGGTGATGGATGAGAAGTCCAGCGAGACCTGTATATCGTCGGCACCCGCCAGCGGAGAATCCTCGCTCCCGTCGTCGCTCAGGGCTATCGACCAATCCACGTCCAGGGTGTCCTCCGTCGGAAACCCGAGATTGTCAAAGACGAGCGGCGTCCCATCCTGCCCGAAATCGACGTCGATACCTTCTTCGGCGGCGATCGTGCACTCCCACTGGTTGGGATCGGCGGTTCGCGTAAAGGTCAGGGTGACCGTATGCCGGGAACCCTTCGAATCGAATACCTCGACCGGGGTGCTCCAGCTATCCCCCTCCGCAGCATCGCTATTGAGGTTATTGCTGTAGGCCACCCTCGTCGTCGCCTGGGCCCCCACCGTTTCACCGACGGGTATTCGGACGTTTTCCAAGGACGTCGAATCGGTTATGGGTAGTTCGCCGCTACTGGCCATCCAGCCCTGGACTACCCGCCCTCCCGCGTCGACCAAGTACCCTTCCGCGTCGGGTCTGAAGGCACCGGACCGGGAATAGACCTCCTGTCCGCCACCGGACAAGATGAAGAATCCCTCTCCCTCAATAGCCATATCGGTATCATTGCCCGTAGTTTGAAGGCTGCCCTGGTTTTGGAGGGTGTCGATGCCGGCGATATCACTTCCCAATCCCACCTGCATCGGATTAGTCCCTCCGCGCCCATCCTCGGGCGCCGACGCCCCGGCGAGGCTTTGGCTGAACATCTCCGAAAAGGTAACCCGACCTGCCTTGAAGCCGGTGGTGTTGACGTTCGAGATATTGTTGGCTACGACGTCCATCTTGACTTGATGATTACGTAAACCGGATACTCCGGCGAACAATGAACGCATCATGATTTCATTACAACTCCTCTCGATTTACGGGAGAGAGAAAGCCATCCGGACGCGTCGATCGGTCGGCGTCCCTGGCCTCCTCCTGAGAGGTCCGGCCTCAATCCGCGATGACGGCGGAGTCGATGTCGGTGAATACGCCTTCTCCGCGTCTCTCTCCCGGTACCACGGTTATCAGTGTGCGGCTCTCTACATTTACTATCATCGCAAGGTCATCGAGCAGGACCAGGGATTGGCGACCACCGCGTTTCGCAACCCTATCCAGGGCGACCTGCATCCTATCCTCTTGGTCCCGGCTCATATCCACTCCATCTTTGTTCATTCTCTCCCGGGCGTGGATTGTGACCTTGAGCTCTCCCTCGAGTATCTCTCTGAAGCCCTCGCGAGATCCGCCGCCCCGGCCCCGGCTAGGTACATGGGTGCGGTGCGGATCGACGTTTTGTGGGCGAATCGCAGTATCATCTGCGGGTCTATTCGGCATTGTCGTCACCCTCGGGTATCCAATCGAAGGAGGCTACTTGCCCGAGGAACAGTTCCTCACCCTGGTCGGTGGTCAGTAGAACGTCATCGTTCTTCCATCGGACGGATACCACCGTACCGCGGCCCTTTTGCCCCTCTCCTGTTTCGAATCCGATCTCGCGTCCCAATAGGTTTGCACCGAACATGGTCATTTGGTTTCTCACCAGGTTTTGCGTCTGCGTCAGGTTCGAGAATTGGGCCAGTTGCGCTATGAAGTCTCGATCGTCCATGGGATTCATGGGATCCTGGTTTTGGATCTGGGCTACCAGTAGCTTGAGGAACGCGTCCTGTCCCAGGGCATCGGTCTTCATCTGCGACCGATCAGTGCCCCTTTCCACATCGCCGTGTACTTGGGTTGTAGGATCTACGTTCATGTCAGCGCTCCCTTCAGGCCAACATATCGATATGCCCCGCACCGATATTCGATCCGTGGCGGTGGTTCGCCGGTGTCTCCTCGGCCGCTTCATCGAGTCGGGGACTCGTCCAACGAGGAGTCTCATCGTATCCGCCGTGGCGGAAACCGTCGGAGGTCTCGCGCCCGCCGAAGTCGAGGTCCACTGAGTCGAAGCCGGCGTTTTCGAGGTTCCGTTCCAACCCGGCCGACGTCTCGCTCATCTGGCGCAGCAAGGCGGCGTCCGTCGACCGCATCTGCCCGACCAGGTGGTCCCCGTCCGCGGTCAATCTCACCACGAGGGGTGCCATGTCTTCGCCGCCAACCCTCAACGTCACCGAGGATCCGCGGCTTCTTTGCGCGTGGGCCATTTCTATGGCGGGTTGTGCACCCTGGGTCCCCGATACTTCACCCGGGGGAATCGCATCGTTCGAACCCCTGGCGCCAGAGATCTGTCCGGATGAAGATCGCAGAGCGATCCAGTTGGTGGGCCGGGGAGATTCCACTCCATCGTTCGGTGCAGCTACATCATCTGCACCCGCTTGAACCCGGGATCGAGGACCGGAACTGGCCGTCTCAATGACCGGGATCGAGCTCCCCGGGACTTCCCGGGCTTCGCGTTTCGGGAGATGTCCATCCCGACTTTCTCGAGTCTCCTCGAGGTCCATGTCAGTGAACCCCTCGGGTCTCTTCGAGGTCTCCTCGGAGCTGTCCGTCCCGGCGGTCGTGGCCCGGGTTCGAACCGGTGGATATCTCCCATCGGCCCTAGCCGCGGAGAGGTATCGGTTGTCGGCTACTTCCCGGTTGGCGTCGGGGTTTTTCGGAACACCATCCGTTCCTTCGTTATCCCCGTCGCCGATGAAGATCTCGTCGACTGTAGCGCCAGGGTCCAACTCCGATGGTGGTGATACCGGTTTCGGTGCGGTCCCCTGCGCCGACTTTCCCTCTTCGGTGGAGATGGCGTCCTCCCCCGGATGCGCTGCGATGACCGTCGGTAGGCCGATCATGGTC
>SLGS01000166.1 GCA_007136565.1 Clostridia bacterium
CAAGGGCGTCACATCCAGCAACAATACATCCTTGACCTCTCCGGATAATACCCCGGCCTGGATGGCCGCACCCATGGCCACGACCTCATCGGGATTGATCCCCTTGAAGGGGTCCTTGCCCAGTACATCCTTGACCCGCTTTTGCACCAGGGGAATCCTCGTGGAACCTCCCACCAGGATGACGCGATCTATCCCGGATGTGCCGGTCCCGGCATCCTCCACGGCTCGCTTGATGGGCCCAACTGTCTTCTCCACTAGATCCGAAACGAGGTCTTCGAACTTGGCCCTGGTCAGGGCCAATTCCAGGTGCTTGGGACCGGAGGCATCCGCGGTGATGAATGGTAAACTAATATTGGTCTGCAGGGTGGTACTCAGTTCTATCTTGGCCTTCTCGGCGGCCTCCAACAGCCTCTGGGCGGCCTGTCGGTCCTTGGAGAGATCTATTCCCTGGTCCTTTTTGAACTCCTCGACCATCCAGTCCTTCACGCGCTCGTCGAAATCGTCCCCACCCAGCAGGTTGTCCCCGCTGGTGGCCTTGACCTCGAATACGCCGTCCCCCAGTTCCAGGACGGAAACGTCGAAGGTACCTCCACCGAGGTCGTAAACGAGTATGGTGGATTCTTCCTCGCGATCCATACCGTAGGCCAACGAGGCGGCGGTGGGCTCGTTGATTATCCGCAGCACTTCCAGGCCGGCGATTTGTCCCGCATCCTTGGTTGCCTGGCGCTGGCTATCCGTGAAATACGCCGGCACGGTGATAACCGCCTGTTTGATGGTCTCTCCCAGGTACTCTTCGGCATCGCGCTTCATCTTCTGCAGGATGAAGGCCGATACTTCCTGGGGAGTATATTCCCTGTCGTCGATGGTTACTCGATGATCCGTTCCCATCTTCCGCTTGATGGAAGTTATCGTTCGTTCCGAGTTAACTACAGCCTGCCTCTTGGCGACCTGGCCCACCAGGCGCTCGCCATCCTTGGTGAATGCGACCACCGAGGGAGTGGTACGACTCCCCTCGGCGCTGGGGATAATGGTGGGCTCGCCACCTTCCATCAGTGCAACGCAAGAATTCGTAGTCCCGAGATCGATACCCAATACCTTCGCCATATCAACGTTCCTCCCTAGCTTCTTCGTTCCGATCGCCCGAAGAAGATTCGTCGTCATCGGCACCCCCGCGTGCCACGAGAACCCGGGCGGGCCTGAGCAGATTGTCCTCCATGGCGTATCCCGTGCTGACCTCTTCGATTATGATCCCATCGGGCAGTCGGTCCGAGGGTACGTAATCGATGGCCTCGTGCCAGTTGGGATCGAACTGCTCTCCCCGGCACGAGATCTTGAATACGCCCATGCTCTGCAGTGAATCCTCCGCCTTATCGAGGATCTGTTTCACCCCAAGCCGCACCGGATCCTCGGCTCGGTCTCCGGTGCTTTCGATGACCTGGCGCAGGTCATCGATGATGGGCAGGAAGCGACACACTATTTCGCCCATCATTCTCGTCTCCATCTTACCCATGAGCCGCTCGTTGCGTTTCTTTAGGTTCTGATAATCTGCTCGGGCTCGGGCCAACGAATCCTTGTAGGATTCGACTTCGGATCGCAGTTCGTCGTTTTCGCTTTCCAGATCGCGAATTAGGGCATACAGTTCCTCGTTCGACGACCCTTCGTCGGGGCACTTACAATCATCTCTCACTTCGTTGTCCTCTTGCGACACTCAATCAACCTCCCGACAACTACCTTTACGCCGTCCCCAAACGGGCGCTCCCGGATCACCACGCGATCCGCGGGAACGCCCGATCGATCAATAAAGACCGAAGACTCAATCTCTTTCGTCGAGGACTTCTCCGACGGCTTCGGTGACCGTCTTGAGTAATCCCATCACTCTACCGTAATCCATACGACGCGGTCCGACCACGCTCATTCTCCCGGCCGGCCTCCCGCCGATGTAGTAGACTGCGGAGACGAGGCTGCATTCCCTCATGTCCTCTGTATCGCTTTCGGACCCGATGAGGGCGGCCAAGCCATCTCCGGAAAACCTATTGAGCAAATCCCTGATCAGGGACCTCTTCGCCAGGGCTTCGAGAACCCGCTGCGCTCGAGCGACATCCCGGAATTCCGGATGTTTCATGATATTCGCCGCTCCATCGATGACGTAATCGGTGACTCCGCCTTCTGCGGACTTCTTGAGTAGCCCGTCGACTACATCCGCGAGCATGGAGCAGTACTTCAGTTCGCGCCTCAGGCTCTCGAGGGACGATCCCCCGAGGATCTCCGATATGGTCTGCCCCCTGAAGTGCTCGTTCAGGAGGCGCGCGGCGCGCTCCAACTCCTCGGCCGGCACATCGGGCACGTCAACCATGCGGCTTTGTACGAAGCCGTCTTCGGTGATGACCAAGACCATAACCCGTTCCGACCTCATGGGGACCAACTCGATGGTGTTGAGCACCGATTCCCCGGCATGGGGACCCGCCATGAGCGTGAGGCAATCCGTCATCTCCGACAGAACCTTCACCGACACCCTCAGGACCGAGTCCACCTCGGAAACCTGCCTGTGGAGAGCGCCTCGGACGACCTCTAGATCCGATCGGCTGGGACGGGCGATGCGGGCCAACCGGTCCACATACACGCGATAACCCAGGTCCGATGGGATGCGGCCAGCGGAGGTGTGGGGCTGTTCCAAAAGCCCCATGCCCTCTAGATCGGCCATCTCGTTCCTGATGGTCGCGGGGCTAACACCCAGGTCGAAATCCCTGGCAATGGTCCGAGAACCCACCGGCTGCGCGTTCATGACGTATGCCTCGACCACGGCCTGCATGACTCTCAACTTGCGTTCATCGAGGTCCACGTTTTCACTCCGTTCGGGAAGCAAATCGCTATCTCGAGATCCAACTCCCCCTGGCTTAGCACTCTAACTGCGAGAGTGCTAACACTACACAAGAAAATACCACCCGCACCGAATCGTGTCAATGTTGAGCGACTTCCACCGCTGCGCATCGAGGGCTATTCAGTAGGGCCATAGTTACGAAATCTCCCGCCGAGCCGATTCACGAAGTACTGTGGCGCCTGAGGGACTCCATCTTGCCCTCCATGGTCAGCTCCTTGTCCCGGCGCTCATCGATCTTGATCACGGTACTCACTCGGACGGCCCCGGCATCGAAGATGGATTCCTGCATTTCCCTTATGGCGCGCAAGATCTCGTCGAGATCCCCTTCTAGGGTAGTGAACATCGAGCCCGGTTCGCACTCGATGTCCGGATACCCGTCGAGTATCCGTAGTGCCTGCGCAACGTAGTGACTAACACTGGCTTCTCCCCCGACGGGGGCCACGCTTACGGCCACTATTGCCACGGTGATCTCTCCTTTCAATTCATCTCGATACATTCAACCTTCGGATCAAAGGCGGCTTCCAAAGTACACGGCCAGCCGACCACATGCCCTTTCTTCCAGAAAGTCGAGCGAACATCCTTTACCCGGCCGGATAGTGCCTAAAGCGAATGATTATCAAGACCGACAAGATCCGACGGAAGGCTTTTTGGGGGTAAGCGTTGATGGTCTCCTCCTGCGTGTGCTAATATTCGTTGGGAGGTGAAACCATTGGCAAATATTAAGTCCGCCATCAAGCGGATCAAGACTTCCGAAAAGCGCCGGATTCGCAACCGTCGCGTTAAGAGCCAACTAAGGACTTTCACGGGACACTTTGAGCGAGTTCTCTCTTCCGGCGAGGGTAATGCCGAGGAGGCACTTCGCCAGGCCGTCAAGGTGATCGACCGCGCCGCGGGCAAGGGTGTCATTCACAAGAACACCGCCGCCCGTAAAAAGGCTCGTCTTCAGCGACTCTACAATCAAAGCCAAACCGGCTGAAACGCGCGCCCGTCCGCCGCGTTTTTGCTTGTTTGGCTTAAGTATATTGAAAGAGCCTGCCGGGTAACGCCCGGCAGGATTTGTCGTGGTCGAACGAGAGGCCCCGCGCATCGTCCGCACCCCGCAACCCCATGTACTCCCTAGGGTGAAGAGTAGATCCGTCGGAGATCCACGGATTGCATATCCGCTAGCAGATCCCCGCTGGCGAGAACCGTTACGAGGCGTTGGACCCCCAGTTCCACGGGCCAAAGCCCGCGTTTAACTCCCACATCGGTGGTCAAGATCAATTCGAGCGAGCGCTCCAGATCTTCCCGTCGGAAATTCCGACTTTGGCGGGCGCATTTCTCGATCACGAAGGGATGTTGCCCGAGTTTCGACGCGATGGACTTGGGAGATTCGCCCCGATGTAGTTCGTAGCCGACGTGCCAGATCAACCTGATTTGCCTGGCCACCATGCCCAGTATCATGAACGGATCCGCACCCCGATCCATCATCTCCCCCATGACACCCACCGCGGTCTCGGCGTCGTTGGTTCCGATGGCATCCACCAGGGCAAATATGCTCGCCTCCCCGGGGATGTTGATCACGCGGACCACATCCGATACGCCGATCTCATCCTTACCGCCGACGTGGGCTATTAGCTTTTCCAGCTCCGAGTTCAAGACCCCCAGGGATACCTCCAGGGAGCAAAGAGCACGAATCGCTTCCGGCTCCGCGCGCTTGCCCGCGCGCTTCAGCCTCGTCGCCACCCATTCCCCCAGTTCTCGCCCTCGCAGTCGATCACACTGAACGATCCCCACGTTGCGAGAGGATTTCGCCCTGGTGAATATCTTTCTCCGGCGATCGACCTTCTCCGCCAAGCAAACCAGCACCGATCGCTCGTTCGGATTCTCCAGGTACTCGATGAGGTCTGCCTCACCGGAACCTCCAGATAAGGCCTTCGGATCATCGATCACGATGAGCCGCGGGCGCCCGTCGAAGCTCGGCGTCATGCAGGCGGCCAGGGCATCTTCCAACTTGTCCCCGGAGAATCTCTGGTACCTCAGGGATTGACCCTCCTCGATGTCGAGGTGCAGTCCCAGTCCTCGCACGAATTCGCGGCGGAGATAACCCTCCTCGCCGAAAACGAGGTACACCGGCGCAATATCATCGCGCCGAACCGCCTCGAGGGCCTCCCGGTAATTCATGTACGCACCGATCCTTTCCCGGATTTTTCGGGGGCGAAGAATGCTCCCGCCCCGTCGGGTCCTACCCCGCGAACACCACGTTCTCCCTACATACTATCGCTCCCCCGGGTTCAGGGGGAGGGGGTCGCCGGAGCCATGGTGACCGCTCGCCAAGACTCGCCGTCGGTTTCGAGGATGAATGCACCGGACTCAGAGGTGGTGACCACGGTGGATACGTGCCGATGAAGTCGCGCCATGGTCTCGGGATTGGGCAAACCGTAGCGGTTACCTCCGACGGATACCGCGGCGACATCGGCCCCGACGGCGTCGAGGAACGCCCCCGAACTCGCATTGGCGCTGCCGTGGTGACCCACCTTCAACAAATCCGCCGCCAATTCCTCATCTCCGGCGGAGGAAATGAGAGCTCGCTCCCCGGCTCCCTCGAGATCTCCGGCCAAGAGCCCGCGCCACTGGCCAAAGCCCAGCATGATGACCCCACTGCGTTCGTTAAGACTGAATCCCGGCATGGTCTCCCCGGGCGGCCAGATAACGGAGATCTCCAATTCCCCGAGATCGGAGTCATGTCCCCGGGTCATGTGGAGCCCGCGCCCGAGCAACACCTCGGGGATTCGATAGTCTCCCGGTGCGGAAAACCAAAACTCCGAGATGTCGAACTCCTCGTTGAGCGCATCTATCCCCCCGTAATGATCCAAGTGCCCGTGGCTGAGGGCCAGGATGTCGACTTCGTTTATGCCCCTGGCGCGCAGATACGGCATCATCGAACTCTCTAGCGGCACCACGTCGTCCCATCGCGGGCCCGCGTCCACGACCATGGTGTAACCCGCGGCGGATTCGATCAGTATAGCATCACCCTGCCCGACATCGAAAACCACCAATCTCATCCCTCCGGGTGCAGGGATCGCCGGGGACCAGATCGAGACTAGCGCCAGCACCCAAAGACATCCTACGACCACCCAATTGATCCTTCTTCGGGAGAGCGCGGCGACGGATCCCCGACGCGCGGGGTAGAGGATGGCCACGGCCGTCGCACCCAGGAATGCCGGCACGATGGCTGCCGTCGCCACATCGATGACGGGCATGCGATGGCCGATCTCCACCAGGAGATCGAGAAACAATCCCAGGGGCTCTCCGAGAACGCGAATCACCCAATCCGGAACCGGCGACAACGCTGCGGCACCGAGGAGCCAGCCATTTACCAACACGACGGGGAATATTGGCAACACCAGGGGGCCTATCAGCAGGCCCGCCGGGGCTATCCTATCGAAGTGCCACAGCGCAATCGGTGCGGTAGCTAGCCAGGCCGCCGCCGAAATGATCGGGAGCCTCAGCCACCTGTGCATCGGTAGGTCCCCCATGCGGACCCAAGTGGACGCGATGGCCGAGGTGGCGGCAAAAGACATCTGAAAACCGGGATCCAACAAGACGCCGGGATCGTGCATGAGTAGCATCAGCGCCGCCAGGGCAATGGCGGACGACGGAGGAGGTTTTTGACCCATTTCCTCGCCGAGGGCGTATACCCCGAAGATGATGGCAGCCCTGAGCGAGGACGGAGTCGCCCCGACCACGATGGCGTAGCCGACCACCGGGATTATGGCGAGTACGGTCGCCGCGCGACGGCCTAGAAACCCGGCAAGAATCCAACGGATAGCCAGGCCGAAAAATCCGATGTGCATCCCGGAGATCGCCAGCAAGTGTGCGACACCGGCGCGCCTGAAGGCATCCTCGTCCCCCTCGGTCAAGCCCCGGCGATCCCCCAGGGAAAGAGCCCTGGCCAGCGCGGATGCCCCGGGATGCCCACCGGCCTCTTCGAGGCGAGTGATCATTGCCGTGCAGATCATGGCCGGCAGGGTCCCATCGGACGCGGGATCCATGTCCTCGACCTCCAAGATACCCGATGCGCCCTTCTCCTCGAGAAAGGCACCGTAATCGAAGATTCCCGGGTTTCGGGGGTTGGGAGGGGGTGTCCAGCGACCGTTAACTTCATATACGGCGGCCTGCGGCATCCGCTCGGATCTCACCGCTACCGTGCGCTCCTCGAACTCGGGATGGTCCGGACATTCCAGGATCGTGGCATCCCAATTGCCCGAGGCGAAGCCGGGTCGATGGGGGCGAATCTGCATGGCGATATCGGAAATGGCGCCATCGGGTATCGGCGGCTCCGCCGGAGCTATCGCCCGGAGAAGCCCGAGGGAAAGCACCCCCAGCATAAGGAGGATGCACGCCGCACCGTTCCAACGTCGCGTTCTCGCCAAGAGGGCCATGCCCGCGATCGAAACGCAGATGGCCAATAGGGCGAACACCATCGGGGGATCGTCGGTCAAACCGAGAGCCACTCCAAGGGCGAAGGCAACTGCCAATGCAGGTATGAGGGGAATGGGGCACTACCTCCACGGGGCCGATTGCTCGAAATCTTATCCGAGCATTCCGCCGCGGGGCAAGGTCAACGATGGACGATATGGATTGGAAATCGGCGGGGAGAACGGAAAATCCCCGGAACACTCGGCCTCGGGCCCTGTTCCGGGGATTGGGTTTGCACGAGCAAAACTCTAGAATCCGCACCTCTCGCCTATGAGATCGCCGAAGGCCGCGTGTACCCTGCGGAATACGGGGCCCGGGGAACCTTCACCCACGGGCTTGCCATCGACCTCCACCACGGGTACCACCTCGGATACCGTCCCGGTCACGAAGATCTCGTCGGCCTCCACGAATCTATTGACCGGCAGGGCTCGCTCTTGCAGATCCCAACCGTGACGGTGGGCCAGGCGAATGACGTTGAGCCTGGTGATG
>SLGS01000195.1 GCA_007136565.1 Clostridia bacterium
CAATTTTCGAGGAGGGATGGTAGGTCTATACAGTGAGCGCTCTAACCCTTTTGGCAGCCGAACACCTCAGGGGGTTGCAAATCACCGCAGTGGGTATCGGGGTCGTCTTCACGGTCCTCGGCCTCTTGTGCCTGGTCCTCATAGCCTTCCAGTATATATTCGGCGAGGACAAACCCTCCGAGCCCGGGGCGGTTAAACCCACCCCGAGCGAGGAGCCTTCGACCCCCGCGGTAACCGAGGCTCCGCCCCTGGACTCCCGCGTTCCCGCCATCATAATCGCGGCGGTAACCCACGTCCTGGGACGGGTGCCCGAAAACATCGAAATCCGTCGAGCCGGTGAATCGCGCGGCGATGGCCGCCGCACCGCCGCCATAGTCGCGGCGACCCTGGCGCATCTGGACGAAACCCCCGGAAGCATTCACATCAGGAAAGTCTGAGAGGAGCAACCCGTATGAAAAAGCAACTCAGGATAACAGTTGACGGCGAAGAATTTGACGTAACCGTAGAGGAAATGGGCTCGGAGGCTTCCGCGTCCACGGCACCGAAACCCAAGACCGAGCGCGCCGCACCCCGCCCGCAGGCCGCCCCAGCACCCGAACCCAAGAGCGAACCGGCCCCGGCCCCCGAGCCGGCAGCCGCCGGCGGCCAGGGCTCCGAGAAGGTATTGGCCCCCCTCGCGGGAACCATCCGCGCCGTCATGGTTAGCGTCGGCGACGAAGTCACCGCCGGCCAGACCCTCCTGACCCTGGAAGCCCTCAAGTTGGAGAACGAGATCGTGGCCCCGTCGGCCGGCAAGGTCGCCAGCGTCGACGTGCAGGTAGGCGCGAACGTGGAGAGTGGAGCGGTCCTGGTCACACTGGACCCTGCCTGATCGAACCCAAGAGGAGGTCGAGATGAGCAAGAAGCCAGTAGGGATTACGGATACCACTTACCGGGACGCCCACCAGTCCCGCATGGCCACCCGGATGACCACCGCGGACATGCTCCCGGTGGCCCGGGAGATGGACGCGATCGGTTTTTGGGCCCTCGAGATGTGGGGCGGCGCGACTTTTGACAGCGCCATGCGCTTCATCAAGGAGGACCCCTGGTCGCGGCTCAGGGTATTGCGCGAAAACATATCCGACACCAAGTTTATGATGTTACTTCGGGGCCAGAACATCCTCGGATACCAGCACTATCCCGACGATGTCGTCGAAGCCTTCGTGCGAGCCACCGTCAAAAACGGCTGCGACATCATCCGCATATTCGACGCCCTAAACGACGTTCGGAACATGGAACTGGCCATGAAGACCACCAAGGACGCCGGCGGGCACGCCCAGGCCTGCGTGGTGTACACCATCAGCCCCGTGCACGACATCCCGCACTACGTCGAGACCGCCCGGGCCCTGGTGGACATGGGAGCGGACTCCCTATGCGTCAAGGACATGGCCGGGATCATGACTCCCACCATGGGTTACAACCTGGTCAAGGAATTGAAAAAGGAATTCGATCTTCCCATCGATATACACTCCCACATGACCAGCGGGATGGCCGCCATGACCTACCTCAAGTGCATCGAAGCCGGGGCCGACGTCGTGGACTGCTGCCTCAGCTCCCTCTCGGGTGGAACATCGCAGCCCCCGGCCGAGACCATGGTGGCCGTGCTGCAGGAGACGGAGTTCGACACCGGGCTCGACCTGGAGAAGATGTCCGAGGTCAACAAGCACTTCGCCGACATCGTCGGCAACTACGCGGAGTTCCTGACCCAGCCGGACACCGAGCCCCGGGCCCTGATCTACCAGATCCCCGGCGGCATGCTCTCGAACCTCCGTTCGCAGTTGAACGGGCAGGGCATGGGACACAAGTACCAGGAAGTCCTCGAGGAGGTGCCCCGGGTTCGCGAGGAGATGGGGTATCCCCCGCTGGTGACACCCATGAGCCAGATCGTCGGCACCCAGGCCGTTCTCAACGTGGCCACCGGGACCCGATACGGCGTCAAGTCCAAGGAGATCCGCGATTACGTCCGCGGCCTCTACGGTCGCCCCCCGGTCCCGATTTCCGAAGAGATCAAGCAGCAGATCATCGGCGACGAGGAAGTCCTCACCGGCCGTCCGGCGGAGCTCCTCGACCCGAGGATGGAGTCCGCCGCCGAGGAGATCAGCGAGTACATCCAACAGCCCGAGGATGTCCTCTCTTACATTCTCTTCCCGCAGCCGGCGTTGGAGTACTTCGAGTATCGCAAGGAGCACGGCATCACCGTGTGATCATCCATCCCGGATGATCCGATGAATCTAGGTGAAGGTGAAGGGCCCGGCCAAATGGCCGGGCCCTCGGCTTTTCATCGATGGGCATCATGGATGGATCTACTTCAACCCTCTTCAGCGTTGCACGGGGTCGTATCCCGCGGCCAGGATCGCATCCCGTATCTCCGCGGGGGAGGCATTCCCCTCGCTATACTCGACGTGGACCAGCTTTTCGCCAAGATTTACGCGGACATCCGTCACACCGTCCACGGCTCGCGCGGCTGCGGTCACCGCGGACTGGCAACCCTCGCAAACCATCTTGGAAACGTAATAGGTAACCTCTTGCACGTTTTCACCTCCCCGGATCCGATGTGCCCCGCTCCTCGGGCGCGAAAAGACGTAGACGACGCAGAGGGACAGGATGGTCGTCACGATGGCCAGGGCCAGGGCCAGGGGCCACTGCCCGGCCAAGGGAAGGGAGGGGTGGGTTCCCAGAACGTAATCCGATACGTCGTTGACCACGAACCACGTGGCCGGCAACGCCAGGTGGAGGGGGCGCGGACGGAAAATCGACGCGTATATCAGTCCCTCGGCCAAGAGCCCCACGTGGCTCCAAAAGAGCAGAGCGTTGAGCGGCCCGAGGCTCCCCACGACCAGGTACGCGTGCCCGATGACGCCTATGGTCCATATGCCGTACTTTATGGCGGAAGCCCAGGCCAGGGCATCCCAAAAGCCCGAGGGCCGACCCCGGAGTCGAAGGATCAACGCGATGGCCACGAAGGCCGCCGCGAGGGGGCAATCCGGGACCACAGGCCAAAATATTACCGGGGTCGCCGCCAGCTGCCCGTAGTACCACAGGATCCCGAGCACGAAGGATATGGCGTTGATGGCGGCGATGGCCGTCATAACGCGTGGATGGGAGAACAATCCCTTCACGGAACCCCACATGCGACACCCAACCTCTCACCGGGCCTCGAACCCCGTGGCGTAAACCTCCACATCCACGGTTTCCGAATAGGTCACCGAGAAATACCGGGAACTGCCGTCGGCGAAGCGCCAACTGTACCGAAGATTCACCGCACCCCGCACCTCGAACCGGCCCGGTCGCTCCCAGGTTACTTCGAACTCCCGCCCCGGGTAGTACTCCATCCTCAGGTTCTCCACCTCGTCGGGTAAATCCTCGACCCGGGCATCCAGGGCGTAGCGGGCGGTACGTCCCGTCATCCAGGCCCGGGGCCCCTCCAAATCGATGACCGGTACGATCTCTTCGGCCGTGGAGTACTCGAAGGTTTCGCCTTCCTCTTTTTCAGATACCCACTCCTGCCGCCTTAACACTTCCCCCTCCCCGTCGACGGAGGTGGCGCTGACCTCCCGCGGGTTATCGCCGGCGTCGAAAACCCTTTCCCCGCCCGTGTTTTCGGGGTCGTCGTCGACTAGCTCCTCGCCGTCCACGTCCCAAATCCATCGATGGTGGACCCGCCGGCGGTCCTCGCGCAGTGTCGTGCTCTTGTTCCTGTAGATGGCCGTTATCGAGGGCAAGTCCGGGGCATCCTCGGACCCACCGCTGGATTCCCTCGCCACACCGGGCCGGAGGGAAGAAATCAATCCCAGCAGGGAATCGAGACCCCGGGCCAGTATATTCCCCACTCCTCCCCCATGGTCCCCGGGATGCTCCAACCCGAGGGCTGCCAGCACCTCGGCGGCCACCTCTTTGCGTTGGCCCAGGGAGCCGCCCGTGGCCAGGTACACGTCGCGTCTTTCACCGCCGGGATAGACCGCGGAATCGGCCTCCGTCCACCAGTCGTTGGGCCCGGTGCCCGGGCGGACCAGCTGCCACCAGTTCGGGGCCTCGACCACCACCGAAGAGACCTTCGAGGCGGGGGTGGGCACTTCTTCGATGGAGGGATTAACCGGGATCCCGAGGCCATCCCCATCCCAGGGTATCCTCACCGAGGACGGCAGCTGCGCCGCGAGGATCGGCGGCGACATGTCCAGGCGGGCCTCCAGCCAAGCCAACCCGCTCTCCCTCGCCTTCCGCGCCGCCTGGGGAAGGGCGTATTCGCCGAGGAACTTCGCGGCCCGGCGGCGCAAGAAATCGACCAGCATGGATCGAAGATCGTATCCCACGGGTACATCGTCGAGGATCCCCTCGGTGATCACCTGTCCCGGGCGGGCCAGGGTGAAATAGGTGCGCGCGGCCGTCCTCGCCGCGACGTAATCCAGGTAACCCCGGGGAAGACCGGAAAAGGGACACCCCTCCCCCGCGGATGAGCCCACGGGCCGCGAATCCGAGAACCTGTCGCCGAGGCGGGCGGGATAGCGCCGCGATAGCCATCCGAGGTAGTCTCCGCTGCTCTCGGGCGCCAGGGACATCCCGGACTCCAGGAGGTAACGGTGATACAGGGGTTCGAAGAGTTCATGGGTCCTCGTGACCACGTAATCCAAACCCTCCATGTCTCCGGGAAAAGCCCAGTCGGGATCATCGGTATTGCGCGTCTTACCCGTTGCACCCCGGTAATCTTCCACCTCCGTGGCGAAAACCACGGTAAAAACCACCTCCGCCCCCACCGAGCCGCGATGGGGAGCCCCTACGAAGACGACCTCGGGCGAGGCGTTCGACGCCGCGAGCCATCTACGCACCGGTATCGCCCCCGCCCCCACGGCGACGATGGCATCCACACCCCCGTGGAGGGATCCCGGCGAAAGGACCAACTCCCCTGCATCGATCTTCACCACATCTACATCCCGAGAGTGCTCCTGCAGGGCATCGGACAGCGCCTCCACATCGCCATAGGGCGTCGCCGTGATCACGGCGACGGTATCAAAGCGTGGCGTCCCCGCCGCCCCGAGGGGCGGAGCCGGGATCGAGCATAACGCCAAGAGTGCAGCCAGCAGGATCGCCGTGATCCTCATCGGGTATCACCCCCACCGACCAGCCCCCGGTTCATGAGGCGGACGACGGCCACGGGTTCTGCACCATCCAGGGCTTGGGACAACTCGGATCTCCAGCGCTGCTCGTCGGAGATGGACCGCGGACCGTCCTCGGCGGCGATCAGCCCGATGGCGGCTTCCTCCCCGGGATCCACCTCGACCAACTCGTCCCCCACCCTCACCACGAGGGCATCCCCCTCCAGGCGGCGAACCACCTCCAGAGCCACGCCGCTGAAGTTGGGGCTATCCTCCAGGGCGCCTACCGTCCCGGGCAGATCGGAGAAGCCCATCTTTCCCCCGTCTACCTCCGTCTCACCGGCCAATCGAGCCCAGTCCACGACGATGGGGTGCTCGCCCCCGGGGGGAACCTCGCCGAAGACTCCACCGGGTGCCATGGCCACATTTGCCCCCGCGCCATCGAAGGCCGTTCGTGCGCGCACCTCGAGGAGCAGGGTCGGATCATCACCTCCCCCGCCCGATGCCAGCGGATTCCCGCCACCGGCGAAGATCCACCAGGAGAGGGCCGCCGCCGCGACCAGCACTGCAATCAACCTTTTCATGGGACTCACCAAATCGAGGGCCGTTTGGTATATATTACCAATTGCGAGGGGTGGATTCCAAGGGGTGCGTTAGCCGTTCTCCAGCTGGAGCTGGACGAACGGGCGGCCACGTTCGGGGCGCGATCACAGCGGCGCACAACACTTGCGGCCAAGGATACCGACGACCATGCCACCGGGATACCCCGGGTCAGTCATCCCTCTTCATAGATGGATGGGTGGACACGTAGAAGCGGACGAGCTCTTCCACTATCTCGTCGCGCTCGAGGTGGGCCGTGAGAGCGCGCGCGTTGTGGTGCGCGGTGATGTAGGCCGGCTCGCCGGTGAGGAGATAGTAGGCGATCTGCTGCACGGGATCGTAACCCCGCTCCTGCAGTGCGGAGTACATCACGTAAAGCGCCTCGGCGAAATCGATCGGCCTCGGGGTCGCTTCTTCCTCGCGGATTATCCTGGTGTCCCTGGAATCTCTCTCGGTCACGTTAATCCTCCCCGCCCTCTCAGAATTCGCCCCCGGGAGAACAACTCCTGCAGGGAGCGCCGCGGATTATTTGCGCCGACGGATTCTCCCTCGGATATCCGCCCGATGATCTCACGACTCACCGAGGATCTCTTTCATGGTCCGGGCGTTCCTCGGAGCGTAGTCCGCGTGGCAATTGTTGAACATCACGAAGGTCTCCTCGGTCATGCGGGCCAGCTCCCGGATGGGAGCGGCCAGCTCTCGAAGCTCCCCGGGGCTGTAGTCGTAGCGAAAGCGTTCCGACGCCGAGGGAACCCTCCGATTCCAATTCCTTCGATTGCGCCCGTGAAGGCGAAAGTAGCCCAGTTCAGAGGTCGGGGCGACCACCGTCGGGACGGAGGTGGCCCCCGCCTGCGGTTCATCCACGGTGACGAGGCCCGCGCCCCACTCGGAAAGGAATCTCCGGGTGGCCTCCAGGACGCGCTCCCGGTACCAGGACCGATGGCGAAATTCCACCACCACCCGAGGCGTATCCAGCACCTGCAGGGACCTGTTGATCCAGCCCATGGACTTGCGCCAGCTTCGCCGATCCTCGGCGTGAAAGCCCGGGGGATACTGCAGGAGCACGGCGCCCAGTTTCCCGGATCGGCGCAGGGGTTCTATCCCCTCGAGGAAGCGACGGAAACACTCCCTGACGACGCCGGGATCTCTCCCGGGAAACTCCCCGGAACGAAGATCCGCGGGCAGTTGCCCGGGCTCGATTCGGTGAGCGGTCATGGCGGCGAAGGCCTTGACGTGGAAGGTGAAACCCTCCGGCGTGCGGCCGGCCCACGCCGCTGCGGCGTCCGCCGAGGGTAACGCATAATAGGTCGAGTTCACCTCGACGGTGTCGAAGTGTCTCGAGTAGTAGGATAGGAGACCCTTCGGATCCCTGCACTCGGCGGGATACCACGCCTCGATCATGGTCCTATCCGCCCAGGAACACGTCCCCACCCTCACGGACACCGATCCACCTCCCGTAGCCCCCCGGGGGGACTCTTTATCAGTAAGCCCGACTCCGCCGGCGGCGTCTCCCGGCGGCGGGGAACCAAAGCAGGGCTTGTAGCAATGCCAGGACCACCAGGCCCGAGGGCCAAAGCGCCGGCACCGCGGCCTCCGAAATGGGTAATCTCGCCAACCAGTGGCTCCAGCCTCCGATGGCGGAGAGACCTAGTATCCAGGACAGGGAGCGAAGCCGCGCGTCCCGCGTGCGCCGATACAGGGTCCCATACCCCAGGGCCAACAGGGTGTAGACCGGGGGATTCCACTCCGCGGCCAGGGCCCAAACGCTACCGGCCAGTTCGATACCCCGGGCCGCCGCCAGGTAAAGGAGGACGGGAACGATGATCACGAGAATGGCGGTCAAGACCCCCGTACCCGGGCCCCAACTGACCCTCATCAGGCCGGTGCGCCCCGCCCGCGGAACGCTGCGGATGGTGCGGAAAAGGGCGTAGATGAGGATCGACCAAAGATAGATACCGGCAACGGGGCCGGCGAAAATGGTGCCCAGGGTCGCGGGGTTCGCATAGTCGGCGGCGCCGAAGACGGAAACCGACGTCCCGGCAAACCTCACTGCCA
>SLGS01000200.1 GCA_007136565.1 Clostridia bacterium
CTGGGGATATGCAAGACTCCCGAACACCCTTTCGTCGCCAGCTGCGGACCCCATCCGGGCGAGGAGAAGCCCCTCACGGGAGATCACGGCTCGGGTACCATCTTCTTTGCAGGCTGCAACCTGGGTTGTAAGTTTTGCCAGAATTGGGATATCAGTTCGGAGATCCCCCCGGGGGCCCGCCCGGTGGCTCCCGAACAACTCGGTGCTCTGATGCTGCGGCTGCAGGAGATGGGATGTTCCAACATCAACTTCGTGACCCCAACGCATGTGGTCAACTCCATCGTGACCGCCGTAGAGTGGGCAGGCACGAGGGGCCTCCGGATTCCACTCGTCTATAATTCGAGCGGATATGACAGCGTCCCCGTTCTCCGCGCCCTGGAGGATATCATCGATATATACATGCCCGATTTCAAATTCTGGGACCCGGAAACGAGCAAACGGTTGGCCGGAGCCGAGGATTACCCCTCCGTGGCCCGGGCTGCAATTCGCGAGATGCATCGACAGGTCGGCGACCTCGAGATCGACTCCCGGGGAATAGCGCGCAGGGGGTTGATCGTCCGACACCTGGTACTACCGGAGAACACCGCGGACATGGAGGGCATAGCGCGTTTCCTCTCGGGAGAAATCTCCGATCAGACATTCGTGAACGTCATGGGACAGTACAGGCCAACCCATCGAGCCCACGAGATTGTGTCGCTGAATCGCAGTTTGCGGCCGGCCGAACTCCAAGAGGCCAGGCGCATCGCCGCGCAGGAGGGCTTGAAGCGCATCTACGGCAGTGCCTGAGCCCCCGAGTATCCTAAAACTCGACCGATATCGATGACGCAGAAGACAATATGGAATCGTTCTAAGCGCCGCCCGGAGAAGGGAGAAGTGACATGTACGAAGAGTGCTCACCGAGAGCCTGGCATCCGAGGGAGAGGGCTGATGTAAGGAACACGATCCTCTCCGACCGCGTCGAGCGCCTGTTGCCGCGGATCATGAGCGAGACCGGAATAGACGCCTGGGTCGTGGCCGGACGGGAATACAACGAAGATCCCGTCCTCAAGACACTCCTCCCGGCACCCATGCTGTCCGCCCGCAGACGCACCATACTGGTCTTCAGGTTGAGGGACTCCGGAGACGTGGAAGCATCGGGGGTATGTCGGTACGGGCTGGGGTCGATCTACCGAGATGCCTGGGATCCCGGAGCCGAAAACGACTGGGAATGCGCGGCCAGGTTGATCGGCGAGATGAACCCTCGGAAGATTGGAGTTAACCTGTCCGAGGACTTCGGTCTCGCCGACGGCATGACCTTCACCGAACTCCGTTCCTTCAAGAGCGCACTCACCCCCGAATTGAGGGATAGACTCGTCTCCGCCGAGCAACTCGCCGTCAGATGGTTGGAAACCCGCACTCCGGGCGAGATGGAAATCTACCCGGGCATCGTGAAAACCTCCCACAGGTTGATCGCAGAGGCCTTCTCGGATCGAGTCGTTACCCCCGGTAAGACCACCGCGGAAGACCTAACATGGTGGTTTCGAAAAGAAATCCTGGAACTCGGCCTCGACGCATGGTTTCACCCCACGGTCCGGATCCAGTCCCCCGATTGTGGATGGGAAGACAATGCGAAAACTGCCATCGACCGGGGAGATTTGCTCCATTGCGACCTGGGTATCTCCCACCTGGGACTTTGCTCCGACACCCAGCAACATGCGTACGTATTGCCCCGGGGTGCCGCGCACATTCCCGCGGGCATCGGGGATCTCATGGGCCAGGCGAACCACCTCCAAGACATCGTGGCCGCGGAGTTTGAGACCGGGAGAACCGGCAACGAGATCCTGCGAGCCTCCCTCGGGCGGGCTCGAAGCGAGGGAATCCACGGTAAAGTATACACCCACCCCATCGGATTCCACGGACACGCGGCGGGAACTCCCATCGGCATGTGGGACAAACAAGATGGCGTCGAGGGAGCGGGGGAGCGGCCAATCTATCCGGACACCTGTTACGCCCTGGAACTGAGCGTCACCGGCGACGTGCCGGAGTGGGGTGGAAGGGAAACCAGGGTCGCACTGGAGGAAGTAACGTACTTCGACGGCAGTGACTTGCATTTCTTGGCTGCACGTCAAGTGACTCCCCACATAATCGGCTGACCGCACCGCTGGAGATCGCGGACGCGGTCGGTTATCATCATCTCATCGACATCCTCACCGATTGCAGGTACGTGAGAGGCGGATGATAATCTTGAACAACAAAGCGCTGGGGATCATTTTGATCACTACGGGAGCCATCTGGGCGCTGGCGAGGACTGGAGCCATACAGGGGCCCAACTTTCTCATCGCCCTGGGAGCGATCTTGATCGCTGCCTATTTCGCCACCGGGTACCGACTCGGGCTCTTGGTGGCGGGTTCCATCGTCGCGGCCATCGGGCTCTTCGCCGATCTCGGCGGAGAGGGTTATCTGTTCTTCATATTCCTGGGTGGTGCCTTCATCACCGTGTACATCGTCGAGAGGCTCTTGAACAAGGATTCCGGTTGGGCCCTGTATCCGGCGGCCGGGTTGATCGGATTCGGAATCTTCATATTGTTCGTAGAAAACGAACACTACGCCGCCATGATCCCCACGCTTTGGCCCATAGTATTGATCGCACTGGGGCTGCTGTTGTTGATTCCGCGGCGGTAGGAAAGGCGATAACAAACAGGTCCGGAGGTGTTGACTACTTTGCCGGTATCCCAAGATCCCATCATATCCCTTTTTGGCTTCATCGGCGTCATCATACTACTGCTGGTACTCGTCACTCGATTCCGATGGCACGTATTCTTGGCACTACTGCTGCCGGTTCTCCTTTTCGCCCTGCTGCCCTCCACCGACATCTCGGCTTTCATCGCAGCCTTCGAGACGGGCTTCGGCAACACGCTCAGCAACATCGGGGTCGTCATCATCCTCGGCTCGATTATGGCCGAGGCTATGAAGCACACCGGGGCCGTGGAAAAGATCACGCTGAGCATGATAGGGCTCATCGGCCGGGCGAGGATGCCGTTCGCCCTCACCCTGACGGGATACGTGCTGGGTATCGCGATCTTCGCCGACGTCGCTTACGTGATCGTCAACCCCCTCGTTCACGCAGCGGCGCTTCAGCTGGGGGTTTCGATGGGTGCCATGGCCACGGGCCTGGTCGGGGCACTGCAACTTACCCACGCGGTAATACCGCCCACGCCGGGACCTTTGGCCGCGGCCGCAGTGTTGAACGCCGACCTGGGCTTGGTAATCCTATACGGCGCGCTAACTTGCCTGGTGGGATCCCTGGCCGCCTGGGGATGGGGGCAAGTCGTCGGGCGAAGGATAGAATCCCCTCCGTCCGAAGAGTTCGTGGGCACCTCTTTCGGAGAGCGGGGCATCGAGGAAAAGCTCCCCTCCACGTTCTCTGCCTACCTGCCCATCGCAGTGCCCATCCTACTCATCGCCGGCCAAAGCGCCGCCCGGCTTCGCTGGCCGCAAGGGAACGCCCTCACCAACGCCCTGGGTTTCCTGGGCTGGCCCGTCGTCGCCTTGACCCTGGGACTTTGGCTCGCCATGCGCTACGCCAGGGGTGAGCAAAGGAAGGACGCCGTAACATCCTGGGTCGAAAATGGTCTGACGACCTCGGCCATGATATTTGCCGTCACCGGCCTCGGCGGCTCACTGAGTGAGATCCTAAAACAAACTCCCGCGGTCGATTTCGTCGCGCAAGCAGTGGTCGCAGCGGGCGTCCCCACGCTGTTCTTACCGTTCTTGTTGGGAGTACTGGTCAACATGATAACCGGCTCGTCGACCGTCGGTGTAATAACTGCAGCATCGCTGACATCCCCGATGCTCTCGGGCCTCGGCCTCTCTCCAGAGGCGGCCGTCATCGCCGCAGCGTCGGGATCCATTATCATCAAGTACGTCAACAGTAGCTACTTTTGGGTGGTCACGTCGCTTTCGAAGATGGAAGCTGATCGGGCGGTTATTGCCTACGGTGGCGCCAGCCTGGTCGCGGGACTCGGATCGTTGGCGGCCCTTTTCGTGATGTGGCAATTCGGTATCGTCTGATACCACGGTATCCATACGCGCTTTCGGGGTCTGGCGAGTGGCCGAAAGCTTCGATAGCATTATGTAAGGTAACTCAAACCAATCCGGGAGATGAAATCGAATGGACAGACCGTCGCGACCCCCCCTATTTTCCATGGAAGACGACTGGTTCGGCTGCATCGTCGGCCTGGCGATCATACTGGTGGCGGAAGCAATAGTCCGCATCGGTGCCTGAGGAGGAGAGGGTAAAATGGCAAGGATTCCACCGCCTCCCCACAGGGGATGGGCCGATTACGCCAAGTCGGTAATGCCCGGGCTTCTCCTCTGCGTGGCCCTGGGGGGATTGGCCAAGTGGTTGGATAACTCGGTAATACCGGACCAACTCTTCGTGTTCAATTACGTACTAGTGGCCATACTCATGGGCCTGGCAGTTCGAAACTTCAGCCCCTTTTCCCTCGATGTTTTCGAGGCCGGGTTCGTATTCGCCGCCCGAATATGCCTTTTCATAGGAGTGGTCCTCCTCGGGGCGCGTCTCAACCTCGTCGAGATATTTTCCATCGGCTCGACCGCCGTGATCATGGTTGCAATATCGATAACCTTTTGCATACTCCTCTGCGGGTGGTTCGCCAAGAAGACCGGGGCGGCCGAACGCTGGGGACACCTGGTCGGGGTCGGGATCGGCGTTTGTGGAGTTTCCGCCATAATGGCCACGGCGCCGGCCATCAAGGCCAAGGAAAAAGAGATCGTCACCGCCATAGGGGCGGCATTGCTCACCGATGTGATGGTCCTGGTTTCCCTGCCCGCCATCGGGCATGCCCTCGGCTGGGGCGATATGCTGGCGGGTTTCATAGCCGGCATCGTCCCCTCGAATACCGCTCAGTGTATCGCCGTCGGTTACGCTTACAGCGATGGGGCGGGTGCCATAGCTACCATCGTCAAATCGGCTCGAAATGCCCTGATGCCGGTGGTCATTCTCGCTCTCACCTACGTGTACACCAGGCGGGGCCTACCCGTCGGCGAGCAGGTTCGCTTCGGGCTATTGTGGACGCGTTTTCCGAAGTTCATCGTGGGCCTATTGATCGCCGCCGCCCTCACGACCGCCGGGTTCATATCACCACCGACCGCCGCCCTCGCCGGTGAATTGTCCAGTTGGTTCTTCGTCGCGTGTTTCGTCGGCATCGGCGCCGGGATCAAGATTAGCGACCTCAAGGGGCAGGATCTGACGGTCATCGGATTCGGGTTCCCCATGACAATAATCCTTTGGTTGTACGTTTACATCGTCAGCAGGTTCATCCTGGTCTTTGGCTGAGGAGGTTAGGAAGCGGTTTCCGGATGGGGGGTGCGAAGTGTCTTACGGCTCACTCCTACTCGAAGCCCTCGAGGAAATACCCGACGTTTACCTACTCGTAACCGAGTTGGACGGCACCCTCTTGTACCAAAACGTCTCGGCTCTAAGCACCCTCGGGAACCCGGGGAACGTCTCCCGGGTTCTCGAGCGGGCGAGCGAACGAAAGGTTAGAAATGCCCTCCCTCGAATTGAGCGGGGGAAATCCATCGGGATGCAGATTGACCTGCACGCCGTCGGCGGGGCCATCCTGGCGTGTCGATTCCACATTTTCTCAAGAACCGAGAAGTTGGTTTGGCTGGGGTGGCGAGAACCACTGGAGGATCTGGCCGAAATGGTCGAAGGTGTCATCGGTCAGATGGGCGACGATCACAGGGCCCTGGCCAAAGAGAGGAGGCGCGACAGGAGGAATCTCGAGTCCCTGAGGGAACACCTGCAAAAGGAGAGGGCAGCAGCCGAGTCAGATCCCCTTACGGGTCTCGCGAATCGCCGTGGTCTCGAGGCTTACCTGCGTCGATTATCGGAGACTGATGAAGTGCCCTTCGCGGTGTTCACCTGCGACCTCGATGGGTTCAAGGAGATTAACGATGTCCTGGGGCACGCCGCCGGGGACAACGTACTGGTGGGATTTTCCGCACAATTGCTTTCGTTGACGCGCGACGAAGACCTGGTAGCCCGCCCCGGGGGTGATGAATTCATCATCGTTGCGCCTTTCTTGGATCGCCGAGGGATCGGAGCGCTGATCGCCCGGATCAAGGAGGCAACGAGAAGATGCGACACTGGAGGCATCCATCTCTCGGTGAGCGTAGGTGTGGCTCGTCATCCGCAGGAAGCCGACACCCCCAAACAAGCCCTGCATCTCTCGGACGAGCGAATGTACGTCGACAAGAAACTCGGTCGATCCCGCACGCGAAGACGGGAGGAAAACTGAATGGAGGATTTGACCGGGCAAATCGGGGTCGCCAGGGATGTCCTCGCCGCGGCCGCAACGGAGGATATAAGGAGGCGCCACCCCGAGTGGGACGCGCAATTCGAAACGAAGGGCTGGGAGGCGACCGAAAGGGATCTCTCCCACACCATCGATTTCTTGGTCGCCTCCATCGAACTTCCCGAAGAAGAAATCATCGAGGACTATCTCGATTGGCTCATCGGTCTCTTGGAATCCCTGGATCTCCGGGAGGAACACGTGCTGGAGGGCTTGAAGTCGCTGGCCCACGTGGCGCGCGAACACCTACACCCGTCGGCCAGTGCGGCGCTGATCGGCATGATAGATCGGGGGATAACCCATGTCCAAGAATCCCGATCGGGATTTCACCGGTGACTATCTTCGAGCCATCCTTCGCGGAGATCGTCCCGCTGCCTCCCGACTGGTGATCGAGGCCCGAAACGCGGGCGCATCCGTGATGGACCTTTACGAGGAAGTGATCGGTCCCGCCATGCAGAGCCTCGGCGACATGTGGTACCGTGATGAAGTCACCGTCGCCCAGGAACACGTAGCCACGGCGGTGACCGAACTCATCCTAACTCGATGCTACGAGTGGTTGCTCGACGACATTGATCCCGAGATCTACGGGTCGGCCGTTCTCGCCTGCCCGGGAGAAGAACTGCATCAAGTAGGCTTGCGCATGTTCTCGGACGTCCTGGACGCCGTCGGTATGGACTCTTATTACTGTGGCCCCAGGACCCCGGCGGAGGAAATCCCGGGGATCGTCGGCGAAGTTGAAGCGAGATTGCTCGCGCTTTCGGTTTCCATGCCCACCCATCTACCTGTGCTAAAGGCCACACTCCAGCGAGTGCGCCAAAACGATCCGCGGGTATTGATCCTGGTCGGTGGCAGGGCCGTCGGTGCCGGCAGGCGGATGCTCGACGAACTGGACGTTCGAGTCAGTTCGAATATTCGCGACGGCCTGAAAATCGTCCGCGAAGAGCTGTCCGATTGATCGAGCCCGTTTCCGCCACTCCCCGCCGGGGTAGACCAAAATCGAAGAGGATCATCGAGACGACGTTTCATCCGACTGGGAGGACATAACATGACAGAAGACAGTAGGCAGCAATCCCTCCGCCTGGCCGTGGAGTTGGAAGAGGAAGGCAACCGCTACTACGCAGAGGAAGCCGCAAGGTCTGATAATCCACTGGCAAAGGCGGTACTGGAGGCCCTGGCCGCCCAGGAGATCCAACACAGGGATAGGGTACTGCAACTCGCCGAAGGCCACGGTCTACCCGAGGCCCTAGATACCGAAGAAAGAGATCTCGAGGACGAGGTAAAGGCGGTCTTTGAATCCTTCTCCGCGGAAGAAAGGGAAGGTTGGACCACCGAGAACACCTCGGTATACGAACACGCCATGGAACTCGAAAGAAAGTCGTA